>NZ_AFGF01000053.1 GCF_000219125.1 Acetonema longum DSM 6540 | reverse complement strand
CCCAAGATGATTTTGCAAAGAAAAATTTAAGGGAGATGAGACAATGATTTGCAAAAACGTAAAAGCACTCATTTTGGTTTTCGTGGCGGTGTTTGCCATACTGGCAGCCGGGTGCGTCGACAACAGCGCCAAGCAGGCTGCGCCTGCCTCTGCAAAAAAAGTAGTGGAATTCAACTATCCGGAACTGGTTTATTACGACTTTATTTACCTGGCTGATGAACTGGGATATTTCAAAGACGCCGGCGTCCGTCCCAAATATATCGGTAAATTATCCACCGGTCAGGTTATTCCGTCTTTAGTCAATGGTTCCATTGACGTGGCCACCCGCCATACTCCCGTAGTGATCGCGGCCATTGCCAGCGGCGCTGACATCCAAATTTTCGCCGCCGGCAGCCAATCCACCAAACAATGGCCCCACATGAAGTATTTTGTTAAAGCCGATTCGCCGATACAATCCGTGAAAGATTTTACCGGTAAAACCATCGGTCTCAACAGCTTCGGCGCTTGCTCGGAGTATGTGACCAAAAAGTACCTCTTAGACAATGGGGTGGACCCTGCCGGCCTGAAATTTAAAACCGCGCCGGAAGATCAGCAGGAAGTGCCGCTCATGAGGGGTGATACCGATATTGCCATTATTCATCCACCGGCTTCAGGGCGGGCCACTGCCAATATCAAAGATTTTAAAATGCTGTTCAGCGACTGGGACATTGATAAAGGAATCAGCGGTATGTGCCCCTATTCTGTAAATGGAAAATTTCTGAGAGAGCACCCGGAAGCCGTAAAAGAGCTGACGGAAATTCTCATCAAAACAGCCAAATGGAACAATGCAAATCCGGATAAGGCCCGGGAAATTATGGCCAAACGCTTTAACATCGCCCCTGAGCATGCCGAGATGTATGAATTCTACCCGGACCAACTGGTGCCGAAAGAAGCGGTTCAATACTGGATAGACCGGCTGATTGCCGAGGGGAAGCTGACTGCCGGCCAGGTGAAGCTGGAGCAGATTTATACCAACGCGTACAATCCCAACAAAAAATGAGCAAAAGGGAGAACAGGCTGCGATGATCAAAATACAGGCCGGTCGGATTCACCGCGAATTTCAAGTGAAAAATAATTCCGGCGAAACAGAACGATTAGTGGTCCTGGAAAATTTTAACCTGCAGATTCGTGAAGGGGAATTTCTCTCAATCCTTGGACCCAGTGGTTGTGGAAAATCGACTTTTTTGAATATCCTGGCCGGCTTGGACCGTCATGACGGCGGTGAAATTCTGGTGGACGGAGAAACAATAAAGACCCGGAGTTTTGACCGCGGTCTGGTCTTTCAGGGCTATGCCTTATTGCCTTGGCGGACTGTACTGGAAAATCTGGAAATCGGACTGGAAATCCGTCATGTAGGCAAAAAGGAACGCCGGGCCATTGCCCAGCATTACCTGGCTTTAGTGGGATTGTCGGCGTTCGCCCATCAATACCCCCACCAGTTGTCAGGGGGTATGCGTCAGCGGGTGGCCATTGCCCGGGTACTGGCCTATCAGCCTGATTTGCTGCTGATGGATGAACCATTTGCCGCTTTGGATGCTCAAACCCGGGAAATCTTGCAGATTGAACTGATTAAAATCTGGGAAGCCGATAAGAAAACCATTGTGTTTATTACTCACAGCATTGACGAAGCCATCCTGTTATCAGACCGGGTGGCGGTCATGACCGCCAGGCCGGGGCAGGTAAAGGAACTGATCGAAGTGGCGCTGCCCCGCCCGCGCACTGAGGCTATCCGCAACTCCGGCGATTTTGCCCGGATCAGGCAATACGCCTGGGAACTGATTAAGGACGAAGTGGTCAAGGCCCAGAGCTTGCAGGCAGGGATTGAAGAAAGGGAACATAATGAAAAAATTGGCTGAGATTTTTGGCAGTTCTTTTGAAAAGACAGTGGGCCTGCTTCTATTTCTTGCTTTATGGGAGACGGCGCCGCGGGCGGGCTGGGTGCTTTCCACCTACCTGAGCCCGCCGTCGGCGGTGCTGCAGGCAATTTGGCTGCTTTTGCAGAGCGGCGCTCTGCTTAAGCACCTGAGTGTCAGCCTGCAGCGGGTGCTGATCGGCATGGCGGTTTCAGTAGCCGCCGGCACGGTATTGGGCCTGTTTATCGGTTATTTTAAACGGATAGAGGACTATCTGGACGTTTTGTTTCAATCTTTCCGGCAAATGTCAGCTTTTGCGCTGTTTCCCGTGTTTATTTTGCTGTTCGGGGTCGGCGAACTGTCAAAGACTATTATCATCTTCTGGGCCTCTCTGTGGCCGATTTTACTCAATACCAGCAATGGCGTCAAACAGGTGGACAAGCTGGTGGTCCAGTCGGTCAAATCCATGGGAGCATCCCGGAGCTTCATTTTCCTAAAAGTGATTTTGCCGGCAGCAGCGCCAGCCATCTTTACCGGTATTCGGCTAGGGGGCTCCTATTGCGTAATGGCGCTGGTGGCGGCGGAGATGATCGGCGCTACGGCCGGGCTGGGATACCTCATTATGTACTCCCAGGAAACCTTTAATATTCCTCAAATGTATGCCGGCATTATAGTCCTGGCCTTCATGGGCCTGGGGATCAACTATGTGCTGCGGCTGATTGAACGACGCTTTACCGGCTGGAAACAAGGTGTTTCCATTGGTGAGTAATCTATTGAGTTGCTGTTGCCAGGCCGGATATGAAATGGTATAGTAAAATTAGGTATTGATTTTTGCATGTATCAACAGAATACATATATAAGGAGCCAACAGTATGTTGATTCGTCATACGGGAGATTGCCGCTGGGAGGGAGTTTCTCTCCTGAAGTATAAAGAAGAGGAGGGGCAGGGGAGTCTGTTCAGAGATATCAGCCGGCAGGTTCTTGTGGACGGTTTGGCGGACTTGCCCTGTCAGTTGCGCTACTTTGAAGTGGCGGCAGGAGGACACTCTACTCTGGAGCGGCATCAGCACGCCCACCTGGTGGTCATTTTCCGGGGCGGAGGGGATATTTTGCTGGAGGATCAGGTCTTTCCGGTCAGGGAAAAAGATGTGGTGACTATTCCGCCCCAGACACTGCATCAGCTCAGGGCGACGAAAGATGTTCCTCTGGGCTTTTTATGCCTGGTCAATGTGGAGAGGGATAAGCCGGTTTGCCCCAGTGAAGAAGATTTAAAAGTGCTGCGCCAGAACCCTTCTGTAGCCGCATTTATTAGGAGTTGATGCTGTTGAGTGCCAAGCGTACATTTGGTTTTGACACCCGTATGGTTCACGCCGGCCACATTCCGGATACTCAGACCGGGGCCAGGGCTGTGCCGATTTATCAAACTTCCTCTTATGTCTTTTATGATGCGGATCACGCGGCGGAATTATTTGATCTGAAACAATACGGCCATATTTATTCCCGGATCAGCAACCCCACCGTGTCGGTACTGGAAGAACGGATGGCAGCGCTGGAAGGCGCCACCGGGGCAGTGGCGGTTGCCAGCGGTATGGCCGCCCAGTTTGCGGTGTTTATGACTCTCTTAGAGCCAGGGGATGAAGTCGTAGCTTCCTCTCATCTCTATGGCGGCAGTTTGACGCAGCTTACCCATACCTTAAGCAAAATGGGAAACAAGGTCGTTTATGTGGACCCGACAGATATCGCGGCCTGGCAAAAAGCCATTACTCCCAAAACCAAAGCCCTGTATGGGGAACTGATCGGCAATCCCAAAGGCAGCATCCTGGATATTGAACAAGTGGCGGCTTTGGGCAAAGCTCACGGCATTCCCCTGATCATTGACAATACTATGGCTACGCCGTATTTATGCCGTCCTATGGATTTCGGCGCTACCATTACCGTGTATTCGGCCACAAAATTCATCGGCGGCCACGGCAATTCCCTGGGAGGCCTGGTGCTGGATTCAGGCCAGTTTGATTACTCAACATTTCCTGCCATTGCCGAGCCATCGCTCAAATATCACAACCTACGGTTCTATGATACTTTCGGCCATTACGGCTTTCTCATGAAAGTCCGGGCGGAAACCGTGCGGGACACAGGCTGCTGCCTGTCTCCAATGAACGCCTTTCTATTGATCCAAGGGGTGGAAACCCTGTCTCTGCGCATGGACCGCCATGTGAGAAATGCCCTGAAAATCGCTCAATACCTGGAGGAGCATCCCAAAGTGGCTTGGGTTTCTTACGCCGGCCTTAAAAGCCATCCTCAGCATGATCTGGCGAAAAAATATCTGCCCAAAGGGGCGGGAGCCGTCCTGTCCTTTGGTCTGAAAGAAAAAGCCGGCGAGAATGTGCGTCAGACCGGCAAACGGTTTATCAAGAATCTGCAGTTATTCAGTCATTTGGCCAATATCGGCGATGTACGCAGTTTAGTGATTCATCCGGCTTCCACCACCCATCAGCAGCTTACCGATGAAGAACTGCGGGCCGGCGGCGTCGGGCCGGAATTGATTCGCCTGTCCATTGGCATCGAAACAGAGGAGGATTTGTTATGGGATCTGGACCAGTCTCTGCAGGCCCTATGAACTCCCTGCTGACGTCTCAGCAGCAGGAACTGTATCAAAATCCGGCCACCATCCGGAAGATTCTCAACAACTGCCGGACAATCGCTATAGTAGGCTTATCAGCCGAATCCCAGAAGGCCAGCTATTTTGTGGCTACCTATCTGCGTTCGGCTGGCTACCGGATTATTCCGGTAAATCCCAAGGCGGATCAAATTCTTGATCTGAAATGTTATCCGGACCTGGCGAGCATCCCCGAACCGATAGACCTGGTGGATATCTTCCGTCCCGCCTCCGCCTGCCTGGATATCGTGAAGGATGCCATTGCCTGTAAGGCGGCCGCCGTCTGGCTCCAACTTAAAATCGTCAACCTGGAGGCGGCGGAACTGGCCCGTCAAGCCGGACTGCTGACTGTTATGGATATGTGCGTTAAAATGGAGCATGGACGCTATCAGGGCGGACTGCATGAAGCCGGCATGAATACCGAAATTATTTCAGCCAAGCGTGAGCATCGGTTCTTGTAATACTGTTACCGATTTTTGATAAACGACAATCATCATCACCTACAGGTCTATTGACGAAAACAGCAAAACAGGGTATCGTTTGAGACAAGTTAATTGAAAATGGTTGCTGATCAGAAACACTGAAGGCTGCAAGCGGATTTATCTCCCTTGATGCTTTTAGTGTTTTTATTATTACCGTGAAGTTCGTTGATCTGAAAGATCCAGATAACGCTATCTGGATTTTTAAAGCGACTTTTCCCGTGGTCCGATAGCTCCGTCGATTTCCTGAGGAGATTCAGGTAACGCAGATCCGGTATTTTACAGATTTCCCGCAATAGGGTATAATAAATGGTGCATATTGGTAAATGGGGGAGGGGCTGACTCTGAATCTGGAAAAAGAAGTAGAACGTCAAACAGACGCTCTGATTAAGGCTACCCAGGAGATTATCACTTTGCGCAGCGTGGAAAGCGATGCGGTGGATGGTTGTCCGTTTGGAGCGGAAGTTGGACGGGCCCTGGAGTGTGCGCTGCAAATCGCCCGGGGGATGGGATTTCATACCGTCAATCTGGACGGGTATGTAGGGTATGCGGAATACGGCAGCGGGGAAGACTATGTTGCCGTGCTGGGACATCTTGACGTGGTGCCGGAAGGCGGCAACTGGACCTATCCTCCCTATGGCGGGGAAATCCATGAGGGCCGTTTGTACGGGCGCGGTGCGTCCGACGACAAAGGTCCTATCATGGCTGCTTTGTTCGGCCTGGCTGCGGTCAAAAACCTTAACCTGCCTTTAACCAAGCGGGTACGGATCATTTTTGGCACCAGCGAGGAAACCGGCAGCAAGGACATGGATTATTACGCCGGCCGAGAAAAGCCGCCAGTGGCCGGATTCACGCCGGATGCGTCTTTCCCAACTATTTATGCGGAAAAGGGCGGCTGCAAGTTTACTTTGGCGAAAAAACTGACGGCGGCCGGCGACTCGGTCCGCCTGCGCTCCCTCCATGCCGGCGAGAGGGTGAATATCGTGCCGGACCGGGCCGAAGCCGTATTAAGCGCCCGGGAGCCTCAAGCGCTGATCAATGCCTGCGCCGCCTTCGCCAACTGTCACAAGGTAGAATTGGGAGCCTCTCTTGCCGCCGACGGAACGGTTCAGATCGTCTCCCGGGGAAAAGCAGCCCATGGCAGCCTGCCCCACCAGGGGATCAACGCCGCCATGCAACTGCTGGCATTCCTGGCCGAATGCCAATTGCCGGCTGATCTGGTTTCTTACCTCAAGGCAGTCACTGACGCCATCGGCCGGGAAACCGACGGACGCTCCCTGGGCATTGCTTACCGGGATGAGGCGTCAGGCAGCCTGACACTCAATGCGGGCCTGCTCCGCTTTACGGGCGATACCGTCGCTTTGACATGCGATGTGCGGTTTCCCGTCACCTGGACCGGCGAACAGCTGATAGAAAAGTTACAGTCCGCCGCAAACAATCTCGGCATTGATCTGGCATCCTTCACCTTCGGCAAACCGCTGTTCTTTCCGAAGGATCATTCGCTGATCACTACCCTGCAAAAGGTATTCACGACTGTAACCGGAACAACTGTCGACCCCATCGCCATTGGCGGCGGTACCTACGCCAAACATCTGCCGAATACCGTTGCCTTTGGCCCGCAGTTTCCGGGACAGCCTGATCTCTGTCACCAGCCGGATGAATATATTACCCTGGATGATTTAGTGCTCTGCGCCAAAATCTACGCCCGGGCCATCTATGAACTGGCCAGATAAATGGAAGATGCTGTAACCCAACGAACTGGGCTATTCGTCGGGCTACAGTATTTTTTGACCACCGTATCATTTTTATCACAAAGCCTTACTCCATAGTTTACTTTGTAACAAGACCCGGTCAAAAATTCTTGATAGCTCACACCATAACGGAAACCGGCCGGGCGCTGAAGGTAAACAACCTTTGGCTTTGACGAATCGGAAATCGAGAATTACATTGACAAAACGCTCAAAGAATCGTAATATCAAAAAAGAACAACGAAGCATTTATTGAATAAAATAGTTCAGGCTGATCAGAGAACTGAAGGCCAAAGAAGCAAACTGCAGACGCAACTTCTTTGGCTTTTTTGTTTGCAGCAGACTTACTGTTTTATGGGAACGGAGTGACGGATGAGTGAAAATCAAAGTAAACAGCAAGGAAATACAGCTGGATAAAGCACTGACAGTTAGGGAACTTTTGACACAGCAAAAGGTAGAAATGCCCGACTATGTTACGGTGCAAATCAACGAAGCCCTGCTGCAGCAGGATGCTTTTGACACTACTGTCATCAGGGATGGCGACGAGGTAGAGTTTCTCTATTTTATGGGAGGCGGCCAGAAATGGGAGGTATAAGCTTTACCAACGAGCAGCTGGAGCGTTATTCCCGGCACATCATCCTGAAAGAAGTCGGTGTTAAGGGGCAGCAGAAGCTGTTGAACTCCAGGGTGCTGGTTATCGGGACCGGCGGATTAGGGGCGCCGGCAGCCATGTTTCTGGCGGCAGCCGGCATCGGCACAATCGGGCTGGTGGACGCGGATGTGGTCGACTTATCCAACCTGCAGCGGCAGATCATTCACTTTACCGGTGATGTAGGCAAGCCAAAAGTCAAATCCGGTCAGGAAACCATCCGGCTGCTGAATCCGGATATTGCGGTGGCGACTTATCAGGAATGGGTCCGGGCCGACAACATCCGCGACATCATCCAAGACAAGGATTATGATTTCATTATTGACGGCACCGACAATTTTGCCGCCAAATTTCTGATTAATGATGCCTGTGTTCTTATGGCCAAGCCATTTTCCCATGCCGGCATTATCCGTTTCTTTGGTCAGACCATGACCTACCTGCCCGGCCAGGGACCGTGCTACCGCTGTATTTTTAAGGAACCGCCGCCGCCGGATGCCGTTCCCGCCTGCAGGCAGGCAGGGGTTCTGGGAGTGATGGCGGGAATCATCGGCACCCTCCAGGCTACCGAAGCCATAAAATATATACTGGGCGTCGGTGAACTTTTAAACGGACACTTGCTGACTTATGACGCGCTGGCTATGGATTTTCATAAAGTGAAGCTTTCCCATAACCATAAATGCCAGGTATGCGGCGATCAGCCAACAATAACTGAACTAACCGAACTGATTGATTATCAGCAGCCTGTCTGCGACTTAAAGGGGTGATTGTATGCTGATTCTCAGCCAACGGCACTATGACAAGATTGTAACCCATTGCCTGAACGGCCTTCCCAATGAAGCCTGCGGCCTCCTTGGCGGCATCATAGCAGGAGCGCAAAAGACCGTTCAGGAAATATACCCATTGACCAATCTGGATCATAGCCCGGAGCATTTTGCTATGGACCCAAAAGAACAGTTCCAAGCTGTCAAGGCCATGAGAACCAACGGTTGGGTGCTCTTAGGCAATTTCCACAGCCATCCTTCCACACCGGCCAGGCCGTCGGAGGAAGATAAAAGGCTGGCCTTTGACCCTGGGGCGAGTTACCTTATCGTCTCCTTAGCCGAACAGGGGAATCCGGTTTTAAAGAGCTTTAACATACAGAACGGTGTGGCTGCAGAAGAAAAGATCACGCTGAATGGGGAGGAACAATAATGACGGCAGTAGATTATAAGGCCCTGAAAAAGGGTGGCTTTATGCAGCAGATTCAGCCCGACCGGTTTGCCATGCGCCTTCGAGTGATCGGCGGACAGGTTACGGCGGAGCAATTGAAGAAAATATATGAGGTGGCCCAGCAGTACGGACAAGGCTATATCCACCTAACTGCCCGTCAGGGCATCGAGATCCCCTTCATTCGGCTGGAGGATATTGAAGCAGTCAAGACGGAGCTGGCCAAAGGGCATGTTCAGGTGGGAACCTGCGGTCCGCGGGTTAGAACCGTCACCGCCTGTCAGGGCAATGCCATCTGTTCCTACGGGCTGATTGACACCACCGCCCTGGCCAAAGAATTTGACCAGCAATACTGTGGCCGGGAAGTACCTCATAAATTTAAGCTGGGAATCACCGGCTGCCGCAACAACTGTCTGAAGGCCGAAGAAAATGACCTGGGAGTAAAAGGCGGCATGCAGCCGGCCTGGACAGCGGGAGCCTGCAGTTTTTGCGGCCTGTGCGAAGCAGTCTGCCCGACAAAAGCCATTCAGGTTCAAAAGCAGGAGAAAAAACTGGCCTTTGACCCGGATAAATGTGTTTACTGCGGCAAATGTGTCAAGTCCTGCCCCACAGCTGCTTGGGAAGGAACCAGCGGTTACCTCCTGTCTTTCGGCGGGCTGTTTGGCAACCAAATCGCCATCGGGCAAGAACTGCTTCCCCGTCTGTTCTCCCACGATGAGCTGCATAAAGTCGTCGAAAAAACATTAGCCTTTTTCAAGGAGCACGGCAAGCCGGGCGAGCGCTTTGGCAAGACCCTCGACAGGGTGGGACGGGGCCGGCTGAGACAGGAACTGGAGGCCATTTTATGAATGAAAAAGAAGTTGCTGCCTTCCTAGACATTACCGATGTGGTATGTCCCATGACCTTCGTAAAAGTCAAAGTGGCTATGGAGGAGCTGGAGGACGGACAAATTCTAAAGATCCGCATGCATGAAGGCGAGCCTATCACCAATGTTCCCCGCAGTTTAAAAGATGAGGGGCACAAAGTGATCTCAGTGGAAGCGAACGGCGATTCCACTTATACTGTATGGGTGGAAAAGGCTGGCTTGCAGTAAAATGCGGCTGAATCAAAAAAAATATAACCGGCTGAACAGGGCCGGTAGCTGCAACGATGCTGATCAGAAAGACTGAAGGCTGAGGAGATCTTCCTTGGCCTTTTTTGCTTTCTGCGTACTGATATGATATCGGCCCTGAAGGGAGTGTTATAGAAGGCATGTTGTCACCGACGCCGGCCGTGTACGGTGGTTCGACAACCACCATCATTTTAGATGGGAGCAGCAAGGTTAATTTAAAGTTATCATAAAATTAGATGGAGGTTGAAACTATGAAAAAGTTAAAATTAGCGCTTATTGGATTCATTATTACCGGGTTATTTGCTATAATACTGGCTGGTTGCGGAACGCAAACCGCAAAAACGGAGGACGCCAAAAAACAGACACTACTGGAAACCATTCAGAAACGCGGTACGTTAAAAATTGGTACCGAGGGAACTTATCCTCCGTTCACTTTTAAAAATGAGAAAGGCGAATTACAGGGATTCGATGTTGAGATTATTATCGAAGTGGCCAAACGTCTGGGTGTTAAGGCGGAATTTGTTCCCACTGAATGGAAGGCGATGTTTGCCGGTCTTGATTCTGAACGGTTTGACGTAATTGCCAATCAGATATCCATTAATGAAAAACGGCTGGAGAAGTATGATCTTTCGACCCCCTACACGGTTTCCGGCGCTCAGGTCATTGTGAATAAAGAGACAACAAACATCAGCAGCGTAGAGGACCTTAAAGGCCGGAAAGTCGGTGTAACCCAAAGCAGCAACTGGGAAGAAATTGCCCAAAAAGCCGGGGCCAATATCCGGCATTATAAGGGAGCCAATGAAATTTTCGCCGATTTGCAGGCAAAGCGTATTGAAGCAACAGTGAATGACCGGTTATTCATCGCCGAATATTTTCTGAAGAATTCCAGTCATAATCTTGCAGTGGCGGGCCAAACCTTTGATGAAGCAAAAATGGGGTTTGCATTCCGCAAGGGGTCACCGGAGCTGATTGAAGCGGTTAACAAGGCTATCAGGGAAATACAGGCGGACGGCACTTATGTAAAGATATCGCACAAGTGGTTTGGGCAAGATGTCAGCAAGTAGGGACTGGGATATTGTGATTGGCTCTCTGCCGGTTTTAGCGCAGGGGGCCTTGGTTACGATTCATCTCAGCCTGCTGGCTATGTTAGGGGCGGTAATTCTCGGCCTGGCAGTGGCATTGATGAGAATCTCCAAGATCAAAGTACTTGTGCAGACCGCTAAAGTATATGTATCTTTTTTCCGCGGCACGCCTCTGCTCGTCCAGCTGTTGATGCTATACTACGGGTTGACGTCTTTTCATATTGTGATGGATCCTTTTCCGGCAGCGCTCCTGGGACTGATCCTGCATTTCGGGGCCTATATCTCGGAGATCTTCCGGGCGACAATTCTTTCGATCAGCCAGGGACAATGGGAAGCAGCCTTATCCCTCGGCATGACTAATTCTCAGGTTTTAAGAAGGATCATATTGCCTCAGGCTGTCCGGATATCGATTCCGCCATTATGGAATTGCCTTATCGATACCCTGAAATCATCCTCCCTGGCTTCTGTCGTTACTGTCCCGGAACTGACCCGGCAGGTAGAGGAGCAAAGCGCGGCACAGTTTGTCTTTATGCCGTATTTCATCACCTTGGCTGTATTTTACTGGGTCATGGTGATTGCCATGGGATGGGTTCAGGAATGGCTGGAAACAAAGCTTCGGATTCCGGGGGGATTGGGATGATCGAAGTCAGAGGGCTAGCGAAAAAGTTGATTTCACGAATGTTTTAAAAGTTGTCAGCATATAAATCACTTTCAATATAATTGCAATACACGGAGGATTTAACATGCATGTGAGCCATTTGGAGTGCCCTCAGTGCGGCGCTCACTACTCTCACCGGCAATTGGCGCAGACCTGCCCGGACTGCGCCTTGCCGCTGTTAGTCAGGTATGATCTGGCTAAGATCAAGAAAATCCTGAGCAAAGCAGACCTGGCCGAACGTTCCTATAATCTGTGGCGCTACCGGGAACTGCTGCCGGTGGAGAATTACGACCGGATCGTGACTTTGGGGGAAGTTATGACCCCGTTGATTCCGCTGCAGAAACTGTCCGCGGCAGCCGGGATCAAAAAGGTTTACCTGAAAGACGAGGGAATGAATCCGGGCGGTACTTTTAAATCCAGAGGAGCGGCTATGGGCGTTACCAGGGCCAAAGAGCTGGGGGTAACAGAGCTGGCCATGCCTACCAATGGCAATGCCGGAGCGGCCTGGGCCATTTACTGCGCCAAAGCCGGCATCCAGGCCCATATTGTCATGCCTGTGTCGGCGCCGCTGATTACCCGCAACGAGTGTGCCGTGGCTGGCGCCAGCTTGTCCCTGGTGAACGGCCTGATCAGCGACGCCGGCAAGATTGTCGGCCGGGCGGTGAAGCGTTATGGCTGGATGGACGCTTCCACCTTGAAAGAACCCTATCGCATTGAAGGCAAAAAAACCATGGGCCTGGAAATTGCCGAGCAATTAAACTGGAAGCTACCTGACGTGATTATTTATCCTACCGGCGGCGGGGTGGGCATTATCGGCATTTATAAAGCCCTGACCGAATTGAGGCAATTAGGTTGGATCGGCGAGAAACTGCCACGGCTGGTGGCGGTGCAGGCCAGCGGGTGTGCTCCAATTGTGGCAGCCTGGCAGCAGCAGGCTAAGGCTTCTCAGTTTTGGCCAGACTCGTCCACTGTGGCCTTTGGCATTAACGTCCCCAAAGCATTGGGTGATTTTCTCGTCCTGGAGGCCATTTATCAGACCGGCGGCTGCGCCGTGGCGGTCACGGACCAGGAGATTCTCGACAGCCAGTCTCAGTTGGCCAGGACAGAAGGGCTGTTTATCTGCCCGGAAGGGGCGGCTACTCTGGCTGCTGCCCTTCGTCTGGCAGCGGCAGGCTGGATTCGGCCGCAAGACAGTGTGGTTTTATTAAATACCGGCAGCGGCATTAAATATCCGGATACCGTCCGGGTGGAACTTTCGGTGTTGCAGCCTGATGCGGACATTTAGCCGACGAAGGGAAATACAGATTTCATCTTGACGAAATTCACTGAAACATGCTATGATAGGCAAAAATTATATATTGGCTCTTATCCAGAGTGGTCGAGGGACTGGCCCGATGACGCCCGGCAACCGGCTTTTCAGAGCAGTGGTGCCAAATCCAGCAGAACTTTTGGGTTCTGAGAGATGAGAGGGAAGCTTCGAGCTGTAAAACCCCTTTCTTCGGAAAGGGGTTCGGTTTCTTCCTGGGCTTTTTTACAGCCCGGACAGCATCTGGAAGGTATTATTCAAATTTTTATGAGGTGATGGATATGACCACTACTGTTCACAAATATGCCTCCGCCAAAGCCAGCCGGTTTACCGAATCAGTCATTCGGGAGATGTCCCGGGTGGCGGCCCAGCATGGCGCGATTAATCTGGCCCAGGGCTTTCCGGATTTTCCGGCGCCCGATTCCATCAAGATGGCTGCCGTCAAGGCGATTGCCGAAGATCACAATCAATATGCCATTACCTGGGGGACCAAGGGACTGCGGGACGCTCTGACCTGGAAAATGAACAAGGATTATGGCATCGTCCTTGACCCGGAAACCCAGATTACGGTGTGCTGCGGCGCTACTGAGGGCATGATTGCTACCCTGCTAGCCACTGTGAATCCGGGGGATGAGGTCATCATCTTTGAACCTTTTTATGAAAATTACGGCGCCGACGTGATTCTCTGCGGCGCATCGCCTAAATATATCAAGCTGCAGGCGCCGGATTATCATTTTGACCGTGAGGAACTGGCGGAATTGTTCAATGACAAGACCAAGGCCATTATCGTCAATACCCCCAACAATCCCACCGGCAAGGTCTTTTCCCGGGAAGAACTGGCCTTTATCGCCGATCTTTGCATTAAGCACGATGTGCTGGCTATTACCGATGAAATTTATGAACATATTATTTATGACGGGGTAGAGCATGTTCCCATGTGGAATATTCCCGGCATGGCCGAACGGACCATTATTGTCAACGGGATTTCCAAGACATACAGCGTTACCGGCTGGCGCATCGGCTATGTGATGGCTCCGCCGGAGATCACTCAGTCCATCCGCAAGGTTCACGATTTTCTTACCGTGGGAGCGGCGGCGCCGTTACAAGTGGCTGCCGGTGAGGCTCTGCGCTCAGGGCCGGAATACTATCATGAACTGGCGGAGTTTTATCGGGTGCGCCGGGACTTTCTCTATGAAAAGCTTAAGCAGGTAGGGTTTAAGACCTTTAAACCAGGCGGAGCTTATTACATCATGGTGGATATCCGGTCCTTCGGCTGGGATGACGATGTGGCTTTCGCCTATTACTTAGCCAAGGATATCGGTGTGGCGGTAGTGCCCGGTTCCAGCTTTTATCGTCAAGAAAGCCTGGAAAGCAGCTATTTTGTCCGGTTCTGCTTCTGCAAGCACTTGAGTACCCTGGAGGCGGCCGCGCAGCGATTGGATAAATTACGAACCCAAGTCCGGAAATAGATGAAAAAAGCTCGGTCCTGCCAAAACAGGAGCCGGGCCTTTTTATTTTTCGACAGGATTGATTCTAAGGAAAGAATAAGGTATAGTTAAAGAATGCCCATCCCCCTGGAGGGGGGATAAAAGAAGGTTGACGGGAGGGACCATGATGCAAAAAATTCTGGTAATCGGCGGCGTGGCAGCCGGTTTGAAATCCGCCGCCAAGGCGCGGCGGTGTGACCCTCAGGCAAGCATTACCGTATTGGAAAGAGGCGAGATCGTCTCTTTCGGCGCCTGTGGCATGCCTTATTATGTAGGAGGCGATGTACCGGATATTGGAGCCCTGATGAAGACGCCGGCGGGCAATATGCGCAATGCAGACTACTTCAAAAATGTGAAGGATATTACGGTGCGGACTCAAACCGAAGCTGTTGCCATTGACCGGCGAGCTAAAACCGTAACCGTGAAAACTCTGACCAGCGGCGAAACGGAAATCCTGCCTTATGATAAACTGGTTATCGCCACAGGCGCTTCCCCTGTTAAACCGGCTTTGCCGGGAATCGAACTGGAGAATATCTATACGTTATGGCATCCCAACGATGCAAAAGCCATCCGTCAGGGACTGGAGAGGGGACGGTTTGCCAATGCCGTCATCATCGGCGCCGGCCTGATCGGCATGGAAATGGCCGAGGCATTAACCTTATGGGAACTACCGGTAACGGTAGTGGAAATGAAGGAGCAGGTTTTCCCGGCCTTCTTGGATCCCGAAATAGCGGGGATCGTCGCCAAGTATGCGGCGGAAACGGGCATCACGCTGTTGACCGGGGAAAGAGTTCAGGGATTTAGCGGCGAGACCGGGGTCACTGCCGTGGAGACGGATCAGCGCAGCATTCCCGCTGATTTGGTGATAATGGCCGTGGGAGCGCGGCCTAACACAGAGCTGGCCAAAGCGGCCGGTCTGACCATCGGCATCACCGGAGCGATTGCCGTAGATGAAGAAATGCGCACCAGCGACCCGGATATTTACGCCGGCGGCGACTGTGTCGAAAATGTCAACATCATTTCCGGGAAAAAGGTGTTCGCGCCGATGGGGTCCACCGCGAATAAACACGGCCGGGTCATTGGCGAAAATCTCTGCGGTTCCCATATGAAATTCAAAGGAGTGCTCAATACGGTAGTCGCCCAAATTCATGATCTGACGGTGGGCAAGACCGGACTCAGCGAACGGGAAGCCAAAGAACTGGGATATGAATATGTGACCGCCATGGTTGCCGGTCATGATAAGCCCCACTATATGCCCGGCGCCAAATTGATTACCGTCAAACTGATTGTTGAGACTAAAACCGGTAAAGTCCTTGGCTTACAGGCTGTAGGAGAAGGGGAAATTGCCAAGCGGGTGGATGTGGCGGCAGCGGTACTGACGTTAGGCGGAACCGTTCACGATTTGTTTGATATTGATCTGTCCTATGCTCCGCCCTATAGTTCGCCCATTGACAATGTGGCGGTGGCAGCCAATGCGGTAATGAATAAAGTGGCTGGCAAACTAAAAGGCATTTCCTCCCTGACAGCTAAGAAAAAAATGCAAAACAGTCCGGATAAGACGATCTTTCTCGACGTGCGCACGCCGGAGGAATGCAAGCAAATCTGTCTGGCTGACTGCCCTAACGTCAAATATATACCTTTGGGGGAACTGCGCAGCCACCTGGAGGAACTAAACAAAGAGGATGAAATTATTGCTTTCTGCAAGATCAGTCTGCGGGGTTATGAAGCGGAAGGGATTTTAGAAGGGGCAGGCTTTAAAGATGTCAAGGTTATGGAAGGCGGTATTCTGGCCTGGCCGTTTCCTTGTGAAAAAGGCAAATAATTGGAATATAGAATGTTTAAGGCGCATCAGACAGATGTTTGATGCGCCTTGCTTTTCTTTTGTTGAGTTCCGCCGCGGCGAATCCTCAGTGCGTACCGCAGCCGTGACTGTCGCCATGATGATGAGAATGGCCGCAGCCATTGCCGGCATCTACAAGCTTGCCGCGTAAGTAAAGATCTACCAGAGTTTCCGGCGTCTCTTGCGGGGCGCCGCAAATGACTGTAACGCCGTGTTGCCGCAACATACTCCGGGCCCCTTCTCCCATGCCGCCGGCTAAAACGTCGGTGCAGTCCAGATCAGCTATCCAGTTGGGAATGACACCGGGAGCATGAGGCGGCGGGGTTAGGATTTCTTGTTTCGAAATCTTGCCGTTATCCACAGTGACAACAGCGAATGTTACACAATGCCCAAAATGCTCACTCAGTTTTCCCTCGGCTACAGGAATGGCAATTTTCATGTAAATCACACCTTTCTGCTTTTTGAAATATATTTCATGAGTGGGCTAAAAAATTCATCTTCAAATTATGAACCATATTTCATAATTAATATATAATATTTATGGAGGAATGTCAATAACTTAACTATCATTACGGGAAAATACCGGTTTTCATTGAAGGGAGATTAGTACAAGGCGAGTCAGGAGTTGTTTGATACGTTTTGAGCATTTATAATAGAGATATTCACTCTATAGGGATTGATCGCAGCCACACTATACAGAAAATTTCAGTGGATAAAGATGAGGAGGCACATGAAATTGAATTTGGAATCCATTCGCAGCAAGTCACCAGGTGTCCTGTTGGTGGCATTCATTGCTATTCCCGCTTGGCTGATTGGTAAAATGCTCCCCATTATTGGCGGCCCGGTATTAGGCATTTTATTCGGCATGATTTTGGCATCCTGGCAACGGCCCGCCCGCTTTGAAGCGGGAGTAAAGTACACCTCAAAACAACTGCTGCAATATGCCATCATCCTGCTAGGTTTTGAAATGAACTTGTTTAACGTTTTAGCCGTTGGCAGTCAGACGCTGGCGTTGATGATCTTTACCCTGACAGCCGTTTTCGTTACGGCCTATATTGCCGGACGGCTGTTGAACATTGACAGCAATACTCGGACCTTGATCGGTGTCGGTACCGCCATCTGCGGCGGTTCGGCCATAGCGGCCACCGCGCCGGTCATACGGTCCACAGATGAAGAAGTAGCTCATGCCATTTCTACTATTTTCTTGTTCAACGTGATCGCAGCCTTTGCATTTCCCCTGATGGGGCATGCTCTCGGCATGAGCGACCAGGCCTTCGGCCTTTGGACAGGCACTGCTGTTAATGACACATCATCTGTGGTTGCTGCCGGCTATTCCTACAGCAATCAGGCCGGCGACTTGGCAGTGATTGTGAAACTCACCAGGAGTCTGATGATTGTGCCTATTACTCTGGTTCTGGCCTTGTATACTTCCCGCAGTTCAGCCGGCTATGAACCGGCCGGGAAAAATAACGGCGGCTGCCGGATTGCTGCCATTTTTCCCTGGTTTATCCTCGGGTTTCTGGGCGCATCGGTTATTAACACCTTTTTCGCCATTCCCTGGGATATAAACAGTCTGATGGGTCAAACGGGCAAATTCGTCATTATCATGGCCATGGCGGCTATCGGACTGAATACCAACCTGGTCAAACTATTGAAAAGTGGCGGAAAATCTCTGCTGTTGGGCTTGATTTGCTGGGTGGTGCTGGCCGTGACGGCTCTGGGACTGGAGTCTATCCTATTTGAAATCTGATTAGGATGAAAAGCTATTCTTGACATTGCTATAGACTCATGCTATGATCATTATCAACCAATTCAATATCAACTCTTATCCAGAGTGGTCGAGGGACTGGCCCGATGACGCCCGGCAACCGGCAGGAAACTGCGGAGGTGCTAATTCCAGCAGGAAGAAATTCCTGGCAGATGAGAGGAAAGCGTTGCATGTAAACTCCTTTCCTTGAAAGGAGTTTTTTTTATTGCGACAGAAAAAAACTCTGCGGAACAGATTTTTTTCTTGTCTCCCGGCATCGCCTCAGCTCTGGAAGAGGAAAGAAGGAGGCCTTTATTTATGAAAATCAGTTCCAAAGTTGTGCAAGTGGGCGTGAATACTGACGCCCGGACCGGCGCTATCAGCACGCCGATTTATCAGACGGCCACATTCCGTCATCCGGCGCTGGGGCAAAGTACCGGTTTTGACTATTCCCGGACCCACAATCCCACCCGGCAGGTTCTGGAACAGGCCATTGCCGCTCTGGAAGGTGGCAGCGGCGGTTATGCCTTTGCTTCAGGCATGGCTGCGGTTACAGCGATCTTGATGCTGTATCGGGCCGGGGATCATCTGGTGGTAGTCGAGGACTGTTATGGCGGCACCTATCGGGTCCTGGAAAAGAATTTTCAGCCGTTTGGCCTGACTACCACCTTCGTGGACGGCAGCCGTCCGGAAGAAATAACTGCCGCCATTAAACCTAATACTAAAGCAATTATCGTAGAAACTCCTACCAATCCTCTGATGAAAATTGTGGATATCCGGGCTATCGTCAAGATTGCGGCTGCCCACGGTCTGCATACGGTAGTCGATAACACCTTTCTGACGCCTTATTTTCAGCGCCCCCTGGAGTTGGGAGCGGATCTGGTGGTTCACAGCGGCACTAAATACTTGTCCGGCCACAATGATGTGCTGTGCGGCCTGGTTGTGGCTAAAGATTCCACACTGGCCGAGAAGGTGAAATTTGTGCAAAATTCTACCGGCAATGTGCTGGGGCCCTTTGACAGCTGGCTTTTAATCCGGGGAATGAAGACCCTGGCCCTACGCATGGAGAAACACAACCAGAACGCCCTGACGGTTGCTCAGTGGCTGGAAAAACACCCTCATGTAAAGACCGTCTATTTCCCTGGCCTTGTCGGCCATCCCGGCAAAAGCGTCCACGACAGCCAGGCCACAGGTTCCGGCGGTATGCTGTCCTTTGCGGTAGACGATCCGAAGCTGGTGCCCCAGGTTTTAAAGAAGGTAAAGATGATTCAATTTGCCGAAAGTCTGGGCGGTGTGGAAAGCCTGATTACTTTCCCGGCAGTTCAGACTCATGCCGATGTGCCGCCTGATGTGAGAGAAAGATTGGGCATCTCTGACCGGCTTCTGCGTCTGTCAGTAGGCATCGAAGATGCCTGGGATATTATCGCCGACCTGGAACAGGCCCTACAATGAAAGATGGAGGAATTTTGATGCTGCCAAAAGATCTTACGGTGAATTCTCTGGAGCGGGCTGTTTTGGCTCAAATTGAAGATAGTATCAGGAAAATTGAGCATGGTTCTATCACTCTGATTGTGCAGGATGGGCGTTTGATCCAAATGGATGTGATCCAAAAAGTGCGCTTCACCGCCGCCCCGGAAAAACCGGACAAAGGATCGCCAAAACACAGTGAGGCTAAGGTTAGTCTTAGCGGGCAAGTCGCCGCCGCCCTGAAGGGGATGAAATTCGGCCAGGTAGTCCTTGTCATTAAAGACGGCCGCATCGTGCAGGTGGAACGCACCGAGAAACAGCGCTTTCCGAACTTAGAAGGGATATATGGCGAAGGAATATAAGAATTCGTTTGTCATCTTGACATGAAGCTTATCTTGTGCTAATCTTAAAGAAATAAATCACGGCAGCTGATCAGAGATACTGAAGGCTAAGTAAATGTCCGTTCGGATATTTTCTTAGCTTTTTATTTTTCAGACTGCTGCCGGCGGGCGGGTCAGCCGCAAAAAAATGACCGAAATCCTAATTTCATGGCCATACTATATGGAAAAATAGATGAGGAGGCACTACCTATGAGTAAAGTAGCAAAAAATTTAACCGAATTAATCGGCAACACACCCTTGCTGGAAGTGGCAAATTACAACCGTTCCCAGGGACTTGGCGCCAAGCTGCTCGTCAAGCTGGAGTACTTTAATCCCCTGGGCAGCGTCAAGGATCGTATTGGTTATGCTATGATTGCCGACGCCGAAAAGAAAGGCCTGATCAACCCGAAAAGTGTAATCATTGAGCCTACCAGCGGCAATACCGGTATTGCTCTGGCCTTTGTAGCGGCGGCCAAAGGATACCGTCTCATTTTGACCATGCCCGAAACCATGAGCGTGGAGCGGCGCAATCTCCTAAAAGCTCTGGGAGCGGAACTGGTACTGACGCCGGGAGCAGAAGGCATGAAAGGCGCTATCCGCAAAGCGGAGGAACTGGCAGCCGCGACGCCGGACTCCTTTATCCCTCAGCAGTTTAAAAATCCTGCCAACCCGAGTATTCACCGGGAAACAACGGCGGAAGAAGTCTGGCGCGATACTGATGGGCAGGTGGATTTCTTCGTAGGCGGGGTTGGCACCGGCGGCACGATTACCGGGGTGGGCGAAGTGCTTAAAGCCAGAAAACCCGGCTTTAAGCTCATTGCCGTAGAACCAGCTGATTCACCGGTTCTGTCCGGCGGCAATCCCGGTCCTCATAAAATCCAAGGGATTGGGGCAGGCTTTGTGCCAGATGTGCTGAATACCAAGATTATTGATGAAATCTTCCAAGTCAAGAATGAAGATGCTTTTGTCACAGTCCGTGAACTGGCGAAAACCGAAGGTCTGCTAGTTGGAATCTCCAGCGGCGCCGCCGCTTTTGCCGCCACTCAGCTGGCCAAACGGCCGGAGAATAAAGGCAAGACCATTGTAGCGCTCCTGCCGGATACCGGTGAACGGTACCTGTCTACGACCTTGTTTGAACAGCCGTCTTAAACCGGTCTCCCAATAGCTTATTATACAGATTTTTTCAGACAGTAAGATCTCTGGCGGAGGTCTTACTGCTTTTTTCTTGTCCCGACAGAAAAAAGTTCAGCAAAGCAGATTTTTTTCTTGTCCCGACAGAAAAAAAGTTTTGCAAGGCAGATTTTTTTCTTGTCCATCAGAGGTTGTGAACGACTCGACTGCGGCATGTTTGCCGCTAAATTGTGCAGAATATTTACAGAGATTCCGTTGGATTTCTTGGGAGACAGAGGGAGGGATAGTGTGAATATGGAGCCGTTGGAGCAAGTGATGGACGCGCTGGATGTAGAAACATTTTTCGTCTGCTCCGGTGAAGCGGAAGGGCGGGAGCTAATGCTGCGTCTCTTGAAAAATTGGGGTTTCAGAGATGTCGATATTGTTTTTATTGAATTCCAGGGAACGGGTGCCCGGGTCCGGGGCCGGGCGTATGTGTACCGGTTCGATGAAAAAGAACCATGGTTGCTGGGCCAAAGGGGATGACGCCATTATACGGCGGCAGCTGGACCGGGCGTATAAATTTCCATATTTAGCTTTTCACAGTGGCGGCAGAAGGAGTGATGCTGGCCGGCGATGAAATATATAAGGACAGAATGACCGGCCGGCTGACCGGAGACTAAGGTATGGAGCGGGATAGCAGTGCTAAGTGATAAGGAAAAGTTGGAATATGATATGCTGGTCATTATCCGGGAAGCGTGCCAGGCGATTGGCTGCGGCGCAATCTGCGTTCAGCTGCAGGAACAGGGTCATTCGATCAGTGAAGCCACGGTGGGGCGGCTGCTGCGGGACCTGGACCGGGCCCGCTATACCGCTAAAACCGGTTTTCAGGGGCGGACGCTTTCTGCTGCCGGTGTGGAACGCTTAGCGCATCTGGCCAGTAAACAACGGGGCATGCAATGGGGTGTGGAATTTGCCGCCGCTTTGCAGGGGCATACCAAAGAGCAGCTTTTGGAAGTGCTGGTGGCCCGTCGGGCCATTGAAAGCGAACTGGCAGCCCTGGCCGCCGTCAATGCGACTGCAGCTGAGGTGGAGAAATTGGACAGCATCATGGAAGAGCAGCGCCAAATCATAGCTGCCGGCGGCGCAGCCGCTCAGCTGGATGTGGACTTTCACGCCCTCATTGCTCAAATGGCGCGGAACCGGATTTTGATGGCTGCTGTGGCCTTGATCCGGCAGGACGATCAGCTGTCTCCCGTTCTGGAACATATTCGCAGGCAGGTGAACAGTGCGGCTTATATTGATCACCGCAAGATATATCAGGGCATTGCCGGCAGCAGCCCGGTGACAGCCCGACAGGCTATGACCGAGCACATTGACAAGCTGATTGACGATGTGGAGAAGTATTGGGAACAGTCAAGCCATGCATAATAAAGCGACCCCTCCGGTTGGGAAGGGTCGCTTTATTATGCATTAAAACAGCTTTTTCAGCTTATCTTTCAGTTTGTCTTCCAATTGGTCTTTCTTAGCTTCCGCTTTAGCGTTAATTTTGTCTTCCAGTTGTTTTTTCTTGGCATTAGCCTCCTGCTGATATTTGTCAGCCAAAGCTTGCGTCTCATTGACTTTGCCGTTTAACTGCTGTTCATATTGTTGCCGTTTGCCTTCCAGTTCCTGTTGCTGTTTCTCCAGCCTGGCATCCACCCGGGAGCGAATCTGGTCGGTGTATTTGTTCACTGTTTCTCCCACGATTGCCTTGAATCGGCCGGCGATGATGTCGTCTAAGTTGGAGGAAACTTTCATTTTTATATTCTGGCCGATTTTCTCCAACTGATATTTAATATACAGTTGGTCCAGCTTACCCAGTTCCTGACGGATCAGCTTGGCAATTTCATCCTTGGAATGGGCAGAGACCGGTTCATCCGCGGCATAACTGCCGGTAATATTGCTCCCGGTGAACGTCATAGTCAGAGCAAAGACGTCCGGTCGCAGACTGATGTCGGTGGTCACGTTGCCGCTGCCGGCAGTCAGCGCTTGGGGCAGATAAGGACTATCCGGCAGTTTGAGACCTGGCAGTGAGAAATTATAGATTTGGACCTGGATCTGGTCATGGTAATCCGGACCGGTATGATTGATGATGCCATGCAGGTCCAGTCTAGCCTTATCCGGGGATTGCCCCTGGAGAGAAACGTTCATCGGTTTGCCATATACAGCCGGTTCCGTGGTGAAACCGTCTAAGGCGCCTTTGGCATAATATCCGTCGGTTTCACCGGCAACTCCCTGGGTGGAAATGCCGATATGCTTAATTAAAAGCTGGGGATAGGTTTGGCGACCGGGAAAGATGATATCCTGACCTCCCCGAACATGCTCTTCTTTTTCCGGGCTGTTCAGTTCCACCGGTATCGAGGTCTGAATTTGGTCCGCCAAACCGACAAAAAGGGTTGTTTGGTTCAACAAAAAGTCGCCGAACAAAGCCTCGCTGATATTAAAGGCCGAAGCGTCAGGCAGCTTGGCCATTTTTAGCAGAGCATGATAATCCTTGTCTGCTGTTTGCCGCAGATCTTTAATATTGGTTGTAAGTGAACTAAAATCCTGTTTGAGTTCGTTGCGGGTGGCGGAAATCTGCCTGACGGCAGCCTTGCCAGTTTCCTGCATGGCTTTTAGCTCATCCAGCTGCTGTTTGAGGACCAGAGGATCGGAGGTATCCAGCTTGAAATTCCTGAGTTTGCTCTCCATTTCCTGAATCTGTTTTTTTGTTTGTTCCAGAGCCGTCAGGTTTTGCTGCCATTTTTCTTTTGAGGCCTCAATCTGTTTTCCTGTTGCCGCCGCTGCCGTATCGGTTTCAAACTTATGGCTGGCAACCAGTTGATCTACGTCAACTTGACCGGCCATTTGGCCGGGGTCCAGCATCGGAATGGCGGCGATGCCTTCATGAAGCTCAGACTGAGCCTGACCGAAAGGGCCGGGCAGAAGGGCTTGTTCCAGTTTGCCGTCGGATGAGCGAGGCGTGTTTAAAATCAAGTCGTCAATATTGATTTCTTCAATGACGGTTTTGCCTGAAAATAAGGGTTCCAGGGCGATTTGGGCCCGCAGGTTTTTGGCCTCCAGTAAATTCCTCCAGGTGTTGGAAGGATTGGTGACAGCTACTTTGTCAATTTCAACGGCTGTTTGGCTCCAAAGGATGCGAAATCCGTTCACCTCCGCATCAACACCGGTGACTGCTTCAATCGAACGTTCCAGCGTCCAGCCCAGAGCTGAGTCCAAAAAGAAAAATCCCAGGACTCCGAACAGCGCTGTCAGGGCCAGGATGATATAAAGTGCTTTCCAGCGCATGGCCTATTCTCCCATCGATTTAAATGTGACTTTTTCATACCATTGAAATAGAGTATTGGCGCGGACCCATTGCACGATTTTCAGTTTTTCCACCCTTTGGGCCCAATGTTTCTGATAATAGACGACAAATTTGGTAAAGACCAGGTAAACCGGGCAGAAGAGAACCAAGGACACAACCAGGCTGCCTAGTACCACGGTGTTGTAGAACCGGGTCAGAGGAGCGATGGGGATATTATAGAGATAGGTCCAGACGGGTGTTAAAAATTCGACTTTGACCAACAGGAAATAGCCTATGGCATGAAACAGCGGGTCCAGTAAATAAGCAAAGCAGCTAAAAACAAAGATACTGAAGAAAGCGGCGCCGATATTTACGTTGACCAGCAAAATCAGGCAATATACCAGGAGAGTTTGCAGCGAAAGCGCGGGCGTAAGGCCGATGATCGAACCTAAGGCAAACCCACCTGCCATATGTTTTGGCTCATTGCCGGAGTGTAAAATCTTGAAGGTACGGAAAATTAAATCAGCAAGCCAGACCAAAGTAGCACACCTCCCTTAATATGTAATAAAATGTCGTAATTGGGATGGTAATAGTATTCAATGCCAAATATATCTTTCCTGCCGGACTTCGATCCCTGGGAGCAATAAAAGAGATAGCCCTCTGCCGGAAAATTATCTCTTTTATTATGGTTTTCAATTTTCATTTGACGCTGATGATCAGACCGGCGTCTTTCATGCCGCAGATGTTTGGATCATAAAATTCTCTACGTCAAAGAAGAAAAACTGCACAATATGTAAATCCATTACGTAAAATATATTAACATAAGATGAAAGGGGTGCTGCGATGTCCCGCTGCTTCTTTGGGAGAAGAAGAACTCCCGTGCCAGTCATACCGGTTGCTCCGGCTACAGCAGCCGTTCAGCCTATGCAATTTTTGACTCCATATTATTTACTAACGCAAATCAGCCCGATTGTTCAGTATGGTGTCGGGGAATTGTCCCTGACTAATCCCACCCATACCATCACTGAAACAGCCTTGATCGCTTATTTGATGGGTTTAGGCTTTGATTACAGGACAGCATTAGCTATTGTAGAGTCCTGGGAATGCAATCAAGCACTGCTCCGGGACGGATTGCTCTGTGAAGCGCCGGCGAATGAGTAGTTCTTTGGAGAATTTGGTTTCGCTGCAAGTAAGTGGCGAAACCTTAATTTTTTCGGGCTAATATCCTGTCGTCCAGAAGCGCAGGGGTTTATATCTTGTGACTTTATAGAATAGAGGATATACTTGGTAAATGAGAAAAATTAACGCAGAAAGGATTTTTAGTGTGAAACGAATCGTAGCCATAACGAGTATGTTGATAATATTAGCGGCGCCACCGGCGGTGTATGCCGCCAATAGTAACGAGGATGCGGCGCAAAATGACGTTCAAATCAGCCTTAGCACTTGGGTAACGACCGGCAGCAATGTATGGACCACATATTATCCTTATCCGTATTCCGACCAGCACATATCCCGGTTGGAATTTCCCATGGACGGCGTTTTTATGGTGCTGGACGCGAAAATAAATCTGAGTGAAACTGAGGAAATCGGGATTTCCTATGGCAGAAAAGGGGCGAAAACAGGGACTGGATATGATAGCGATTGGATGCCTGATGTTCCCGAGACGGATCCTGATAATTATGATCCTGATTATGACGGACGGAAGTTTTCCTTAAGCCAGTTTGACACTCGCAGCAAATCTCAATTCTTTACGGTGGATTACTATCTCACTATGGAAAAAACTGAGAAAAACAAAACCCAATTGTTTGCCGGATATCAGTATCAGAAGAATTCTTTTCGGATGACTAACGGTGTGCAGGTCATCGGTAATGGCGTGACAATGCCGACGCCGGCTCCCGGGACAAAACTGACCGAATTGAATTCTACTTGGGATACTACATACTCGGGGCTGCATCTTGGCATCAAGGAGACCAGACAACTGGGGCAAAAGCTTTCGGCAACCGCTAAAATCAGTTATGCGCCATCTTTGCAGAACGACAATGAGGGATGCTGGAATTTAAGACCTATGAACTTCAGATTGGAAGGAGGCAAATCCGAAGGCTATGATGCGGCAGTGGGCCTTACCTATCAATTTAACTCCGATGCGGATGTTAGTGTAGGCTATCGGTATGCCGAGCTTCGCCACAAGAAAGGTGGCTATCAGGTGGCTGACGACGATGTCTACTATCAAAACTGGGAAGAGAAGAGTAAGTCCGAGGGGTGGCTGCTGAGTTTTAACCACAAGTTTTAACGGATATGGGATTTGAGAAAGGAGCACTATGAAACAAAAGAAAATACCCCACTGGTCGATTTGTCAGGTGGGGTGCTTAAGCGCACAATTTGAAATTCAATTCGCCCTGGAAGCCCTATAGATCTAACCATCTTCGCTATAGGATTTATAAGCGGGGTTTGCCGCTAGATTTTCAGATAACTTATGTTTGTACCAATTTGAAACTCGGTAAATACATCAGCGTCGGTCAGAGTCATGTATTTTCTAACGGTTTCGCCTAAGTCACCTTCTATTCCCGCTCCAATAAACATTAGTTCCGCCGTATGTAAGGTCATAATTTCTTTGAGTAGAAGCGAAGGGACGCTCTGATTGGTTCTTTTGCCATAAAGTAATATGATGAATGAAAAAGGAGATATTATGCAACAACGGTTTTATTTTTGCCCAAAGTGCGGCGGGAAGCTTTCCTGTTTGCCCTACGATCAGCGGGAGAGACTAACCTGCGAAAGTTGTCATTTTATCATGTATGAGAACCCGATTGTCGGAGTAGCCGGTATTTTAATCCAGGAAGACCGGATATTGCTTGGGCGACGGTCACAGTCATCGACTTATCCCGGCCTTTGGTGCATACCCTGCGGCTACGTGGAATATGAGGAAGAAGTGCGGGAAGCTCTGAAACGCGAGTTCGGGGAAGAAACAGGCTTGCGCATTGAACCGCAAAATGTGTTCGCTGTGCTATCCAACTTCCATAATCCCGCCTGCCACACAGTCGGAATTTGGTTTATCGTCACTCAAACGGGCGGCAGTCTTACCGCCGGGGATGATCTGGACCAAGCGGCATTTTTTTCTCTCGACGCTATTCCGCCCCTGGCTTTTCCCACCGATGCCACAGTGATTGACATGCTGGCAAAAGGGCGCAAAATAGGGGAATTCTCCGTCGCCGGTAAATAGGAACATACGATTTCTTGTTCCGTTGATTGAGTAGTAGGAGTGACAAACCCCCCTTCTCTCACACCACCTATCATGCGACCTTGTACTAGGTGGTTCCCCAAGGTTGACACAGTTTAATTTTTTACTTAATCCGCATACGCCAGATAGGCCAAATGTCTACTGCATTATTTTGCAGTAGACATTTAGTATGATATGAAGCGGTAAACTTACTTTTTCGAGAGAATCTATTTAAATCCGTGGACAGAAAAAGTGACCAACATGCAAGTACCGGCAGTAGAGGAGGATTCCACCTGCACTGTGGCGCCTGCAATTGCTACAGGTTCTTTTTCGGTAATGCAATAGTCATGGACTTGTTTCAAGATCAGATTTCTACTATTTTTCCGTCACTGGCTGTTTCGATATCGACGCCGCGGAGCTTGTCCAGCATGTCGTTGTTCATGTGAGTAAAGATGATTCTCTGTGCATTCAATTCGTGCCAGTGCTCTTTGAGCGTCATGTAGTCCATGTGATTTCTTACTTTTTTCTCGAAGAAATAGGCTTCCGCGATAAAGAGAGCAGCCTCATGAGCCGCAGCAAACAATGAATCTGTCCACTCCGTATCCCCGGAATAGGTAATCAATTTTCCCTGAAAACCTATTCTCAGTGCAAGCGAGGTCAACGTCGCCCCGTGCGATACGGGGAAAGGCGTGACACTGATCCCATTGACGGTATCCGCCTTGCCCGGCTCAAGTTCCTTGATCGTTACTGGAAACTTCCTCTCTACGATGGACGAGCCGGGGAACGAGGCTTCCATGATTCGGGGATACCAGTCGGACGTTCCTGGCGGTCCTGCGATTGTGAGAGGCTGTGTCCGTTTGCGGTTTAGTTGCGCATCCAGGACAAAGAACGGAATGCCGCCGGCGTGATCGCCGTGCAGGTGGGAAAGAAAAATAGTAGAGATACTATTCGGGTCGACTTTGTATTGATTTATCGAGATCATTGAAGATGCACCACAATCGATCAAAAACTGGGTTTGGCCTGAAATCAGGATGCAGGTTTGCAGCCTTCCACCGCTGCCAAAAGCATCTCCCGAACCTAGAAACTGAATGATTACTTTATCATTCATGCTTTTTGCTCCTTTGCATAGGGTACAGTTCTGCGCGATCCATCTTTCTTCTCCTTTCTTACGGGCATTGCTTCTTTTTCGGAATTACAATTGTAAGACTGGCTTATATTGAAATGATAGCAAGGATAGTGTGCCATAACAATACTAATAATTTCTATGAGGTATCATTGTTATTGCCAAGCGATTATAGACGTATGTATTGCAACAACAAGAAAAGAAAAAATGTCTTAACATGTTGGACTTATTTCTTGTAAATGCTGATTGGCCAGATCAGCCACCTTACTGCAAATATGGACAGACCGCCGGCGATTGCCCAATAAACAGCATAGGGGCCGGATAGATCATTGAGCGTATATCCGGCCAACGGTCCCAAGGCGGCGCCAATATCAATGGCGAAGGAATACGCCGACATAAAAGTTTTGGGAGGAGAACAAAAGGCGACATCACAGGCAATAGCGTCGATAATCGTTGTGAGAACCGTTGCCGTCAGGAGAATAATAAGAATAAGCAGCAGCCACCATTCTAAGGGCAATGGCAAAGGGAGCAGGGAGAATGATACGGCAGCGAGGATAAGGGTTGCAGTTAATATGGTGTTGCGACTGTATTTGCCGTCGGATAGTTTACCGGACAATGGGGCCAGCCAAGGTTCCCACCCCCAACGCAAAGCTTGCAGAGTACCGGCCAGAGATGCAGCGCCGATCGTGGTGCCGAAGAGCAAGATGGGGGAAGAGTTATGAACCTGGATCAAATAGCTCAGCGTCGCCGTAAATGTTCCTTGATAGACCATGGCGATAAACAGCCCAGTCAGCAGAGTCCAAAGCACATTTGCGTTGATGAGGGCTGATACATCCAGGGACTTGTTTGTGTCCGGCGCATGGCCGCTTGGACAGGCAAACAACTGAAAGGTGAAGGGAATTGCCAAAAAGGTCATAAATCCGAACAATATGGCTGTAACGCCAACACCATAGCGGTCAGCGAGAAAGCCTCCTGTCAGCATACCTACCAGGCTCCCTAAACGATAGAGGCCGTTATACATACCCATGTAATGGCCTCGATTATTTTCGCCAGTTACTTCAAGGATGGTAAAATAAGCGCCTAAGCGTAAAAAAGTCCAGGCGAGTCCCCATATACACCGCAAAATCAGCCAAAGTACGAACCCTTGTACAAACGCATAGGAAAAGGTTGTGCAAACAGCCAGTATTGCCGCGAAAGTAAGGCCGCTCCGGCTGCTTATCCTGCCATAGAGCCAACTGACCAGAGGATTTAAAGGCAGTCGTACAATGCGGTTGACTGATAACAGAATACCTACTTCCCATAAGGAAGCCAGCCCTACGTCCTGCCAGTGTATCGGCAAAACGACGTATAACATGGAGTCGCCGAGCAGGCATGCCGCTGTAAGTAAAGAAATGACAATAACGGATTTTTTATTTGCATCCGCCTGGTTAGCCAAGATATTTCCTCCTCTATATGCATAGTTGCACGTTTGTTAATTTCATGTTAATTTTAAATAAAGAAATATTGCTTGTAAATCAAATGTATTTTGTAAAATATCTTAAATATTTCTATATTTAAGATTTGAGGAGGCCCATTCATGTATGCTGCAGGAATTGAAGCATTTCTGGCTATTGTGCAGACCCAGAGCTTAAAAAAAGCGGCTGAAGTGCTAAGTTTGACCCAAGCTACCGTCAGTTATCGGCTGAAAACCCTGGAGCAGGAAATGGGGGCCATCCTTGTTGAGCGAGGAAAGGGCAGACAAAAGATTGCCTTATCTCCTTTTGGCGAGAACTTCATTGCTATTGCCGAGCGATGGCAGGCGTTAAAACGGGATACGGAGAAACTGCAGGCAAGCGGTCCCCAGTTAACCCTTTCCATCGGCGGATCAAACAGCCTTAATACATATGTTCTTCCGCCTCTTTATCGATCTTTAACCCAACATAGTCCGAGAATACGCCTCCAATTCCGCACGCAACATTCCGGGGAACTATGGGATACATTGGAACGCCGGGAAATAGACGTAGCTTTCGTAAAAATGGAAAGAACGGTGCCCAACATTGAAGTGGAACCGTTCTTTGTCGATGAGGCCGTATTGATCAGGCCGGCGACGCCCGGAAGCGGCGAGTTGCAGCCAATACATCCGACTGTGTTGAGCTCAGAATATGAAATATATTGGAATTGGGGGCCGGCCTTTCAAGTGTGGCATGACCGCTGGTGGGATCCTCTTCGCTCAGCGTCCGTTTCGGTCGATGTTTCCGGGCTAATTGTTTCGCTTATGCGAGACCCCAGGCAATGGTCTGTTGTACCTAAATCGGTAGCTGACACTTTCGTCCAGTCGGGACAGATCGTTATCCAACGACTGCTGGACCCACCGCCAGAGAGAATATGTTATAAAATCACTCACAAGCACAGCAAGCCTTCTGTAAAAAAGAGTCTCGATATTTTGAATCAGTATATGACTCATTTGTTTGCGCATGGGTCAATAATGGCTTAGCGGCGAAGCAGTCGAACATGGCAAGGGGAATATAAACAGAATCAGCATTATTTGCCTTGCAACCGCTGCACAGAAAGTAAAGGAGATATTACTGCATTTTTACAATCTATGCCTGCTAAACTGCTGAAATAAAGGCTGTTACAAAACTCGGTTATGACGCAAATTTAGCGATGATTCCGAAGAAAGCAAACCTTCACAGACGACAAAGACAAAAGCAAAGATAAGGACCAAAACAAAGACATCAACAACTAAAATGAAGTGATGCGCTGAGTGCGTGACCGGAATTATCTTATTTTTTTAGCAGTCTTATCAGCTTGGCAAAGGCGCTTGCCAAACGTCGGCCACGCCGCAGTAACTCCCTGGATTCCTGCAGTTGATGGATCATTCTTGCCTTTAATGCTTCATTTGATTTTATTACGTTGCTTTCCATGATTGTTCCCCCTTTTTTCATAATGACGGCGAGATCAGCTGCATGGGCAATGAATTGCATTAATTGTCCATGCAGCTGCGCCCACAGTAGCCGCTGCGATTCACCATCGGGGTTAATGATATTTATCCGGTCCCTGAATATATGATATTTCCAAACCTCAAATGCGAGCACAAGCGGCAGCACGATTGACATGGTGATAGTCATGATTTTCAAAGTTAAGATGTTAGAAGCCGAGTTGTAAACGGTAAGGCTCCAGTCCGGGCTCAGGCTGGACACGATAACCCTGGGAAACAGGCTGACGAAGATAGCCAAAACAGCAGAAACAATAGCAGCGGTACTGCACAGAAAACTTAATGCATATTGCTTTTTCTGCAAACAACGGCAGCAGTAAATCAATGATAATAACAATGCGGCCACAGCCATAACGGGAACAAGCTTTGCTGCCAAATCCGTGTACAGGAAGGACAGGATGATAAATCCCGCGGATACAAGTACCGCGTACTTGCCGGTAATCAGGCCGATTTTTCTGACCTGCGGCACCAAATAATGATCCACCCGCAAGGTAAGGTAAATCGATCCGTGCAGCAGGAACAAGAGCAGGAAGACCAGGCCGCCTGTCAAGGAATATAAATTTAGCAAATCGCCGAAAGAACCTGCATATTGCATTTCATGATCAATTGGCAGACCGGCAAGAAGGTTAGTAATGGCGATTCCCCAAAAAAAAGCGGGCACCATACTGCCAAAAAATATCGCCCAATCCCAAAATGTCCGCCATTGCCGGTTGTTGTCCTTATCACGAAATTCAAAGGCTATGCCACGCAAAATCAAGGTCACGAGGATGAGCAGCAGGGCAAAATATAAACCGGAAAATAAAGTGGCATAGACGTGCGGAAAGCCGGCGAACAGTACTGCACCGGCGGCGATGAGCCATACTTCGTTTCCTTCCCATACCGGGGCCAGAGTCCGGAGTATGGCTTGTTTCTCGCTGTCTGAATTTCCGATGAAAGGAAGAAGCATGCCGGCGCCATAATCAAAGCCTTCCAATAGCAAATATCCCAGGAATAAAAAACCGAACATGCCAAAACATACTGTGTTTAAATCCATGGCTTCACCTGTCCTGTTTCTGTAGGTTGCCAGGGCCTTCAAGAATTATTTTGCGAATAATATAAAGTGCTGCCAGGCTAATGCCAGTATATACCACCACGTACGTAATAAAAGATATCCATACACTCGCCGCCGGCACAACTTTCGAAACGCCTTTCTCGGTCAGCAGCAGCCCGTAAACAATCCAGGGCTGTCGGCCCATTTCGGTCATCATCCAGCCCATGGTGACGGCCAGATAGGGTAACGGCAGGCTCCACATCGTGACTTTTAACAGGGCCGGGCTGGAATCAAGCTGTTGTTTCCGCCAATACCAGCAATTGAGAGCGGCAAGGAAAACCAGCCAGAAGCCGATGCCGACCATGCCGCGGAAGCTCCAAAATAAAATCGTCACTGCCGGTATATAATACCCCGGACCGTGCCGCTCTGCCAACTCGGCTTGTAAGGCATTCATTCCTTTCACCGGGGCGTGCGGAGTGTTGTAAGCCAGGACTGAAAGCCCCGCCGGCAGCGCTAACTCATAAGTGTTCCTGCCGCTGTTCTGGTCGATAATGGCGAAAACAAGGAAGGGAGCCGGCTCGGTAGTTTGCCACAGCGCCTCTGAAGCCGCCAGCTTCATGGGCTGGGTATAGGCCAGATACTGGTTGTAAAAATGTCCGGTAACAATGACTAAAACAGTCGCAATCATGGCACACACCAGACCCGACTTGAAGGACTGCAGGAACAAGCCTGTATGTTCCCTGCGGCGCAAATAGTAAGCGCTGATCGACATAACAAAATATCCAGACAGGACCAACCCGGATAGAACGGTATGGGAATACTGGTAGAAGAGATACGGATTGGTGATCATCGCCGTCAGATCGTTAAGCTCCAGGCGCCCGTTATTAACTGCGTATCCTACCGGATGCTGCATAAAGGAATTGGCCGACAAAATCCAGAACGCCGAATAATTGCTGGCCAACGCCACAAGCCAGATAAGGGCAAGATGAGCTTGCCGGGAGACCTTATCCCAGCCGTAAACCCATATCCCAATGGCCACCGATTCCACGAAAAATGCGGTTAAAGCCTCAAACGCCAAGGGCGGCCCAAAGACGCTTCCCGTAAACCGGGAGTATTCTGACCAGTTCATCCCGAACTGGAATTCGTTCACGAGGCCGGTGACAATGCCCATGGCATAATTGACCAAAAACAACCGGCCCCAAAACTTTGCCATGGTTTTGTAACTGGGGTCATGGGTCCTTATATACTGAGTTTCCATAATTGCTACTAATACTGAAAGCCCGAGGGTAAGACCCACAAACCAAAAATGATAGGTTAGTGTAAATCCAAATTGTAGTCTTGCCAAAATCAAAGCTGTATTATCCATCGTTCCTCTCATTGCCAGACTTGTTTCTTTCAAGTATTTACCTTTTTGATATTTTTTATCAAGCGCCGCCGCTATGCCCAAGTTATAAAACTCTTCTGGACAAAGAAGAAAAGCTGCACATAAGATCCATAGCCTCTTTGGCTTCCTGTGCCGGGGATATTAACCCTAAAAAAATAATTAAAGTTTCGCCACTCATTTGCAGCGAAACCTGATGAAGATATGTATTGCATTTAAGAAAGGACCTAAGTGCCTACTGCATCACTCTGCAGTAGGCACTTAGGCTTTCAAGATATTAAACAAAGGAGACTGAGGATTGTGACAGCCTCTTAATGTTAGTCGGGATATCTATGATTTGAAGCGCTTCTCAGCCATTTCCAGATGAGCACTAAACGCCGTATGGCCCGACATTTCTGTTTTAGCGGAGTCTGAGATATCCATAGTTGACCGTTTGTCTCTTTTATGTTTTGACTGATTTCTTGTTGCATTTTTATTGGGTAGAATGCGAGAATATCTGATCAAAGTTCTGGGAGTATTCTTCACAATCATCACAAAATTACCTCCTTGATACAAGGATAAAAGAATTTTGTGACAAACTTGTGATAAGCCAAGGCTTCGGCCAAAAAAATTTGCTTGACAGATGGCAGGATAATAAAGTATCTGCCCTATAGCACATAGAGACTCTGGCAAAAAGAAAAACCTTAGCAGGAGGAGTTCCCTTCTAGTGGAATAGAGAATATAAGAACTATAAATACAAGGGTTGCCGCCATGTCAGGGACGGGCCAACCGGCTCAGCCCCCTGGCATCTAAGAAAGGGGAAAGATCTGGCATGACTAGGTCAGTGTCGCGGGAAACTCTACGGTTAGCGGTTCAGTCTCTATTCCTGGCTTTTTTCTTATGGTTATTCAGCAGCTTATCCTACCCTCTCGGGCCGGAGGGGCCGATTTATCAATGGTTTTCCCGCCTGGACCCTTGGTCTTTGTTTAACTGGCTGCGCTGGCACTGGAGCGTTCCGTTCTGGGCCTGGGTGCCTCTGGGCGCGTTGCTGGTAGCGCTGCTGAAGGGAAAGCGGTTTTGTTCCTGGCTTTGTCCCATGGGTGCCATACTGGCTTTGACCGATCGTTTGGGAAGGGTCATGGGGGCAAGCCGTTTGTTACGGATAAAAATTGAAGTTTGGAATATCCTGGAACCCTTGCGGTATTATTGGCTGCTGTTGCTGGTAGCTCTATTTCTGCTGGGATCAAACGCACTTTTATTACTTACGCCCTTTGCTCTGCTGAGTCATGAGAGCATGAGGGCAGTGCAAGGGTTTATGCCCTGGATCTTAATCGGAATTATGGCCGTCACGCTGATCTTCTCCCGCATCTGGTGCGGCGTCATCTGCCCTACCGGATTACTGCTGTCATTAGTATCTCAGCTGCGGTTTATCTCTTTTCCCATTGGTAAGAAGAAGATTGACCAACGAAAATACTAAGGCTGCTCAAAATGGATCGTTAAATCCAGTATTTCCGGCTGGTTGCCGATGCGGATAGGCGGCCCCCATGTGCCTACGCCACAGGAGACGATCACCTGGAGGGTTTCTTTTTTCAGGTATCCCCAGTCAATTTCAAACACCCGCTGGGTAATCAAATTGTTCGGGAAGAACTGACCCCGATGCGTATGGCCGGAAAGCTGGAGATCGGCTTTATTGGCCAGTGCCTCAGCCAGATTGTAGGGTTGATGATCCAAGAGAATTACCGGCGCGGCAGGATCGATTCCCGCCATGACCCGGCTTAGGGGCTGCCGTGGCGAGCCATCATATCTGCTGCGGGAATAATCGTCCCGGCCGACAATATAGAGACCGGCTGTCTGTACATACCGGTCCACCAGCACGGTGATGCCGGCCTTCTCTAATTCCCTGACAGCGGTCGACGGAGTTCCGCCGATATATTCATGGTTGCCGATCACGCCGTAAATGCCGTATTTGGGCTGGAGCCGCCGGAAGGCTTCCCCCATTCGTTCCTCAATAAACGGTTCCACATTGGCATCCAGAATATCGCCGGTCAGCAGCACCAGGTCGGGCTTCAGGGCAGCTGCCGTATCGATCCAGCCCTCCAGCCTCTGCCGCCCGATCAGTTCACCCAGATGGAGGTCGGACATCACTGCCACTCGGAGAGTGGGAGCGGAAGGCAAAGTCTTTTGAATTGTGATTGTGTAGGGGCGCACCACAGGCTGCCGGGCGTTGTAGACACCGTAGATTATAAGGGTGGCCAGGACAGCCGCCAGGAAGAATCCGGCAATGGCCGGATCTTTTTTTAGGCTGGCGGGAATAAAAGAAAAAAACCGGTCCAGTAATCGGATGATATCGACAATTATCACAAAAAAGAATGCATAATATAATATGGCGAACCAATAAGCGCCGGCTGTGTGCAGGGGGTCGGTCAAAGTGCGGGGCAAATGGTGGTAGCCGGCATGAGCGATAAAATAACTGACCGCCAGCAGTCCGTAGAGAAAAAAGAAAAATTTTACAGGCCCTGCCGGCAGCAAGTAGCCAAAAGCCTGCCAGGCCCGCATGCCTACATAGAGATTTGCTCCGCCGTAAACTGCGAAAAAGACCAAGAAAAACAAGCTATTTTCACTCCTTCTGTTGGTGTAGCGAATGTAATATGATATTGTATAGTGCCGTTATACTTACTATTCGTCACTTTTTTTGCATAATCCCTCTTTGATCGGGAGAAGTTTTCTTTAACAGGAATAGAATAGAAACCGTCAGCGGCATTTGATGCAAGGATATGTATAGTTTCCAAATTTCCAAGATGTAGTGTTGAAAAATCAGCGAATTTTTGATATGGTATAATCGGTTTTTATTTCTGTGCGTTATTCGCGCTTGGCTGTCGCCTGACGCCATGACTGAGTTGAGAGGTAAGGAGAGGCAGAGCGGAATGGAGATTAAATCGATTAAAAAGCTGAAGCTGTACGGGTTTAACAACCTGACCAAGACCCTGAGCTTTAATATGTATGATATTTGCTACGGGAAAAGTCCGCAGCACAGTCAGGAGTATATCGCCTACATTGACGAGGAATATAATGCCCAGCGTCTGACTAATATTCTCACGGAAGTGGCAAATATTATCGGAGCCAAAATTCTTAACATTGCCCAACAGGACTATGAGCCCCAGGGGGCCAGTGTGACCATGCTGATTTCTGAGGGACATGAGGAACCTGTTTTGGGGCCGGACGGCGCCCCTCTGCCGGAAACGGTTGTGGCTCATCTGGATAAGAGTCATATCACGGTCCATACCTACCCGGAAACTCATCCGGATAAGGGGATTAGTACCTTCCGGGCCGATATCGACGTATCCACCTGCGGACATATTTCACCGTTAAAGGCGCTGAATTTTTTGATCAACAGCTTCAGTTCCGATATCGTGATCATTGACTATCGGGTCAGAGGCTTTACCCGGGATGTGGATGGCAAAAAGTTCTTTATTGACCATAAGATTAACTCCATTCAGAACTATATTGCCAAAGAAATCCGCGATCTTTACAATATGATTGATGTGAACGTCTATCAGGAGAACATCTTTCATACAAAAATGCTGCTCAAGGAATTCGATTTGGACAACTACCTGTTCGGCATTGCCAAAAAGGAACTGCTGCCCGGTGAAAAGAAAAGAGTAAAACAACGGTTGAAAAAAGAAATGCTAGAAATCTTTTCTGGCAAAAATATTCCGAAAGTAGACTTTAAATTATAGAAAATATAGCATTCATAGCGTAAGCATAAAAATCCCGGCATGTTTTAATGGCCGGGATTTTTATGCTGCTATTCCTGTGGCTCTTTGGCGGCCTGGGGACGGCTGAGGTACATTAGATGCAGCATCAACAGCAGAAAGACAGCTCCGGTGGCCAGGATATTCGTTTCGACGCTGACGCCGGATCTCGTAGAGAAGGTGTAGAGGCTGGTGCCTGCCAGCATCAGGCTGTTTTCAGCAAAGTTCTGGACCGCAATGCCCCGGCCGGCGCCGATAGTAGCATCGCCGATGCTTTCATTGAGAGAGTTGACCGGTACGATATACATGCCGCCCAAAATGCCACACAGGAACAAAATGATCAAAGTGACTGCCAAATTTTGCAGCAAAGGCAGGATTAAAGAAGCGACGGCCATGACCAGGCCAAAATAAACGGCCCGCCGGTAAGTCTTGATGCTGATTACATAAGGAGCGGCAAAAGCGCCGATACCCATTCCTATGCCGATCAGACCGATCAGCAGGCTGACCGGAGTATTGCCGGTCAGCCCAAGGGCCAAGGGTGCCCAGATAAAGATGGCCAGCCGCAGAATGGAAATAGCCACCCAGAAATAGGCTGAACCCAGGACAGAAAACCGTCCGGTAGGATGCCGCAGGAAAAAGCGTACATCACCGATGAAATTTTGAACGGCTTTCTTCATAGGGACTTGCTGAACTGACGCATTAGACGGTACCAGCAGACTGATCAGGACAGCGAGGCCATACAGAGCCGATGCCAACCCAACCGATAGCAGGATGGAATGGTCAGACAGCCAACCGCCCAGGAGAGAGCCCAGCAGGATGGCAATCATCGTCGTGCCTTCCAGCCAGGAGTTGGCCCGGACTAACTCCTGGTCATCGGTTGTGAGAAAGGGGAGGATGCCGTATTTGCCGGGGCTGAATATCACCGAACCCAGGCCGAAAAAGAGATAGCTGGCAGCTGGGTTGATTTTCAGCAGTAAAAAGAGCAGTGTAACCGTTTTAATACAGTTGCCCAGCAGCAGGACCCGCTTTTTGGGAATGCTGTCGGCCAGCAGGCCTACCCAGGGAGAAGCGACGATATAGGATAAGAGATACATGCTTTGCACCAGGGACAGGTAGTAGGCAGGGTATTGATCCCGCACCAAAACAGCCTGTACGATAAACAGTAGCATATTGTCGGCCAGGGCCGAGAGAAACTGCAGCACCAAGACGGCCCGGAGCGGAGGCAGTATACCGGTCAGTGACAAAAGAACAGACCACCCTTCGCAAAAATAATCGGCGTCAGTCAGGCAGACAGGAGGATAAACCTTTGTGGTATAATGAATAAATATAATAGGTATTTAGAGATATTCGCAACCCAACGATGCAGTTCCTGCCATAAAAGCCGGCCAGACCACTGCACTATGGCGATTGGGGTCGAATATCCTACAGAAAGGCAGGTTTTATGATGTACTTTGTTAAAAAACGCTTTAGGCTTATGGCGCTATTTTTGCTGCTTACCCTCTTAGTATTTACCATTGCTTGCGCCGGCAATCAGGCAGCGCCGCAACCCGAGAACAAACCCGCTCCGTCGGCGGCCGTCCCGGCTGCGGCGGAAAACCCAACAGCCGTATTCACAACCTCTATGGGGACTTTTATAGTTGAGCTGTTTGTGGACAAGGTTCCCGCTACAGCCAATAATTTTATCGCGCTGGCGGAAAAAAAATTCTATGACGGCCAAATTTTTCACCGGGTGATTGACAGTTTTATGATTCAGGGCGGGGACCCCAAAGGCAACGGCACGGGTGGACCGGGCTACAGCATCCTGGACGAGTTCCACCCCCAGCTTCGCCATGATGGGCCGGGAGTGCTGTCCATGGCCAATGCCGGACCCAATACCGGTGGTTCACAGTTCTTTATCACCCTGGTTCCTACTTCCTGGCTGGATGGCAAACATGCCGTATTCGGACGGGTGGTTTCCGGTATGGAGGTAGTTCAGGCCATCGGCAAGACACCTACCGGCCCCATGGACAAACCGAAGCAGGATGTGGTCATCCAGTCCGTGGTCATCCAGAAATGACGCAAAATCCGCATTGCCGGAAGGTATCATGAACAAAGGTCATGTATGGTTTATTGTCGCCGGCGTGTTTTTTTTGATACTGATGGCCGGCTGCGGATCGGCCCCTGCTGAATTGGTTTCCGCTGAGTCTGGAAGCGAACTGGATCTGGCTGCCGGCGTCATACGCGCCACCGGACTGGGAAAACCGCCGGTTGAGGCCGCCAGCGAGGCGCAAGCCAATGTGCTGGCCCGCCGGGCAGCCATCGTGGATGCCAATCGCAATCTGGCGCAAAAGCTGGCAAAACTGGATAAAAGGGTTTGGGTCTCTGATAGACAGACAATCCTGGTAAAAAATCAACGAATCCTCAAAGAACAACGGCTTCCCGACGGCACGTATACCATCCTGATGGAGATGCCCCTGGATAAGGATTTGTTGCATCGCTTGCGGCAGGCAGCCAAATAAGCTGTCTGAGGCTCCTTTGTCTCTGACCCTGGCGAAACAGCCAGCTGTGTTTGCAGCACCGCTGGCTGTTTTTATTAACGCGCTGGCCCAATGTTGCAGTGTATAAACCCGTCTCTTTCGTCAGATACTAAGCCGGGGGTGGGATTGTGCTGGATAAACAACAGTCAAGATACGTAATTTATCTGATCATCGCTGTACTCATCATCGCGGGAGTCTATGCGGTCTTAAGGCCTCCTGCCCCAAAACCGCTGCCTGAACAGCCAGAATCGGCCCAGGAGAAAGAAATGCCTATGCCGGCGGTCCCCAAGCCGCCTGTCAAGCAGGAGCAGCCTCAGCCGATTCCAGGCGTGCCAAAGTTCAATGCCGCTAAGTATGCAAGAGAACCGGTCGTCAAGGTAGCCTATGTCCAAAAAAGCCGCATTGAAAGCATGCCCCTGGAAAAATATCTTGAAGGGGTTATCGCCCAGGAAATGGAGCCTCACTGGCCTCTGGAGGCTCTTAAGGCCCAGGCCGTGGTGGCTCGCACTCTTAGCTTATCGGCTATGGAAGCCGGCACTATCCGGCGCTTGCGCAATGCCGATGTATCCACCAGCAAAGACGAACTGCAGGCCTATGCGCCGGAAAAGGTCAACGCCGCCGTGCGTCAGGCTGTAAGGGAAACCCGGGGCCAAGTGCTTTTATACGCTGGCAGTTTGGTGAACGCCATCTATAGTTCCTGCAACGGCCAGATCGGCGCAACCAGGGAGGAAAGTTTTCCTAGGGAGATTGAACATCCAACGCCCTATTTTCAGCCGGTAAAGGACAACTGTTTTGAATATGCACCGGAGAACATCCGGTCCTGGACAGTCAAGGTTCCCGGCCGGGAAGTGGCTGCCGCCGTAGGTTACAGCGGTGACCCGGCCAATATAAAGATTCTGGAAAAAGGTCCCTCCGGCCGGATTCTTTATATCGGTGCCGGCAATCAAAAAGTCTATGGCGCGGAATTTCGCAAGAGTATAGGCTATGAACGGCTGAAATCCACCTTAATCACCGACATGAGCTATGCGGGCGGCATGTTCACTTTTAAAGGACTTGGCTGGGGCAACGGCGTAGGCTTATGCCAATGGGGAGCCTATACTGATGCCAAACAGGGGAAAAAGGCCGCCGAAATTCTTAAACATTATTATCAGGGTGTAGAAATAAAAAAACTCTGGCAGTGATTTTGGGGGCATGAAACACGACTGGGATTGAGACAGACATGAAAAATAGGAGTGGCGCAAAATGTTGTAAAGGCATTTTGCGCCGTTTTTTATCAAGATTAAAAAAAGTTCTGCAAAGGAAATTATTTTCTTGTCAACCCAATCAACGAACTTTTCTAAACTTGCGAAAATCTGTTTGGCAATATTGGCAACCTAACATGATTAGGCTATAATAGATTCATGCTGACAGGGTATAGGAGATTGGAATGAATACGGTTACGATCCGGGTGAAGGGGACCCAGCGGGACGGAACAGGTGAAGAAAACGCCATCGAATTGGTTACCGTCGGGCATAGCCAGGTTAAAAACGGTGTTTACTATATTACATATCAGGAGCATGTTTCCGGTATGGAAGGGTCTACTACATTGCTTAAGATTTATTCGGAGCCGGCATCCTTGTGCCTGGTCCGAATGGGCGCATTTGAGCAAAAACAGGAATTCATTCCCGGCGAAAAGACCTATTGCACCTATGTCACACCTTATGGCAGCATGAAAATGGCTGTGGCCACTCGCCTGTTGCGTATATCCCGCGAGTCAACACAGACCACCGAAGTTGAAGTGCAGTATGATCTGGAGATTAACGGGCACTGGCAAAGTGCCAACAGCCTATTAATCAGCGTGGGGGACTGTTGAAAAAGGGATGAGACGATGAGGGTTGCAATAGTTTTATATGCGAAGGCATTAAAGGAGCAGAGCAATGGATATCAAGGAACGTTTACAACAGAGCATTGAGAACGCCGCGCGGCAGGCGGTTCAGGACGGGGCGGTTGCTTTAAGCGAAATACCGCCGGTGATCCTGGAAGTCCCGCCTCAGAAGGATTTCGGCGATTTTGCCACCAATTTCGCCATGCAGGCGGCCCGTCCGGCCCGGACCAACCCTCGGGCAGTGGCCCAGGCAATCGTCGACAGGTTAAATGAGCCATGGCTTGATAAGGCGGTTATAGCCGGACCGGGGTTTATTAACTTTTATCTGAAATCCGACTGGCTGTATAACATGCTGGCCGGCATTCTGGCTGAGGGAGAACAGTACGGGCAAGTGGTTTTGGCTGACAAAGCCTCCCGGATTCAGGTGGAATTTGTCAGCGCCAATCCGACTGGCCCGTTGCATGTGGGTCACGGGCGGGGGGCGGCGGTGGGCAGCGCTCTGGCTAATTTGCTGCGGGCTGCCGGTTATGACGTTGCTACTGAGTTCTATATTAACGACGCCGGCAATCAAATTGACAATCTGGCGGCCTCAGTCAATGCCCGTTATCTGGAACTCTTAGGTCAGTCAGTAGACTTTCCGGAGGATGGCTATCACGGACGGGATATCATCGACACCGCCCAGCGGATTATCGACCGGGAAGGGTCACGGTACCTGCTGATCCCGGTGGCTGAACGGCTGGCCGTATTCAAGGAATTGGCCCTGAACGAGAAGTTAGCAGGCTTGCAGGAGGATCTGGAGGCCTTCGGCGTTAGTTTCGATGTCTGGTTTTCCGAGCGGACCCTGCATAAGGGAGCGATTCAGGAGACCTGCCAGGTATTGCGGCAAAATGGCTATATGTATGAAACGGATGGCGCCCTGTGGCTAAAATCTTCCGCCTATGGAGACGATAAGGACAGAGTTGTCATCCGGGACAACGGCGTTCCCACCTATCTGGCCGCCGACATCGCCTATCACCGCAACAAACTGGAACGGGGCTTTGACACTATCATCAATATCTGGGGCGCTGACCACCATGGCTACATTGCCAGGGTAAAGGCCGCCATCGGTGCTTTAGGCTATAACCCGGAACAACTGGAAGTGCTGATCCTGCAGATGGTCAGCTTGTATCAAAATGGTGAATTGGTAAAAATGTCTAAACGAACCGGCCAGGGGGTTACTCTATCCGAATTGATTGAGGAAGTAGGCCGGGATGCGGCGCGATTCTTCTTCATTATGCGTTCCATTGACAGTCAGCTGGATTTTGACCTGGATTTGGCTAAATCCAGGTCAAATGAAAATCCGGTGTATTATATTCAGTATGCTCACGCCCGCATCGCCAGTATCTTCCGGCAGGCGGCGGAAGCCGGCCTGCCTGTGGATGACCGCTGCCCGACTGAGTATCTGAAAACTTTGATCAGTGAATTTGAGACCGACCTGATCAAAAAAATCGGGGAATATCCGGCCGAAATCACCGCTGCGGCCCGGGAGAGGGCTCCCCACCGCATAGCGCGGTATGCCCATGAACTGGCCGGTTTGTTTCACACTTTTTATAACCAGTGCCGCGTGATTGGGGTGGAGCCCGAATTGCAAACAGCTCGCCTGGCCTTGGTCAAAGCGGTCCAAAATACCCTGCGTCACGCCTTAAGGGTATTGGGCGTGGCAGCTCCGGACAAAATGTAATTTTAATAATATATGGCGGAGGTATCATATGGAAAAAAACAAAAAAAACATTTCGGATGCGGACTTGGCGTATGCTGTTTTGCGGCAGGCCGGTAGCGCTATGTACTTTCGCGATTTAATCGGTAAAGTTTTGGAACAAAAAGGGACTACAGCCGTTTCCCGTTCCTATGCCATGGCCGAAGTGCACACTCAGATTAATCTGGACAGCCGGTTTGTACACATGGGCAAAGGCACCTGGGGCTTAACCGATTGGGTGCCTCAGCGGGGAACCTCCCGCATTAGCGACGAAGGAACCGGCGGCGGCAGCGACAGCAACCTGCGCCGGGAAAAACTGCTGGCCGAGATTCAGCAGGATTATACCGAACCAGCCATTCACGAGCGTGACGACAGCGACGACAATTCTTGACAGGGCTAAGGTAAGTAGGTACAATAAGTGAATGAAATTGGGGTGGGAGGAGCACAAATGGCTAAATACATCTTTGTTACCGGGGGGGTTGTATCGTCCTTAGGCAAGGGCATCACCGCGGCATCATTGGGACGGCTTTTGAAAAGCCGGGGCCTGAAGGTTACGATTCAGAAATTTGACCCTTATATTAATATCGACCCAGGGACCATGAGTCCTTATCAGCACGGTGAAGTGTTTGTCACTGAGGATGGCGCTGAAACCGACCTGGACTTAGGGCATTACGAGCGGTTTATTGATATCAATCTGAGCAAAAGTTCCAACGTAACGGCCGGCAAGGTGTATTTATCGGTCATCAACAAGGAGCGTAAAGGAGACTATTTAGGCAGTACAGTACAGGTCATTCCTCATATCACCAATGAGATTAAAGAGCGGATTTACCGGGTGGCCAAAGAGGATAACGCCGATGTGGTCATTACCGAAATCGGCGGTACAGTGGGCGATATTGAAAGCCTGCCGTTTCTGGAGGCCATCCGCCAGGTTAAAAAGGAAGTTGGACGCAACGATGTCCTGTATCTGCATGTGACACTGGTCCCCTATATATCGGCTGCCGGCGAGCTGAAAACCAAACCGACTCAGCACAGTGTCAAAGAACTGCGCAGTATCGGCATTCATCCGGATATCATTGTCTGCCGCACCGAACATGAAATTTCCCCGGAAATGAGAGATAAGCTGGCGTTGTTTTGCGATATCGACGCCGACGCTGTGATCCAGAACAAGAATGCTTCCAGTATTTATCAGGTTCCGTTGATGCTGGCGGATGAAGGTCTGGACACGATTGTCATGGAAAAATTGCAACTTCAGGCCGGTCAGGTTGACATGGACGAATGGGGAAAGATGGTTAATCGAATTCTTAATCCTTCCCAATCCGTGGTGATTGCCATTGTCGGGAAGTATGTGGCCCTCCATGACGCCTATCTGAGTGTCTCGGAATCTCTCCGCCACGCCGGCATTGCCAATGACGCAGCCATTGACATCAAATGGATTAACGCCGAAGAAATTGAAGATCCGGCTGTAGATATGGATGCAGTATTTCGCGGCGTCCACGGCGTCTTGGTTCCCGGAGGCTTCGGTGACCGGGGCATTGAAGGCAAGATTAAAGCCATTCAGTATGCCCGGGAAAATGAAGTTCCCTTTTTTGGCCTGTGTCTGGGCATGCAGTGCGCGGTTATCGAATTTGCCCGGCACTGTTGTGGCATGGAAGGAGCTCATTCCAGCGAATTTAACTCGGATACCCCTTACCCGGTTATTGATCTGATGCCGGACCAAATGGCTGTGGTGGACAAGGGCGGCACCATGCGCCTGGGAGTGTACCCCTGCAAAGTCATGGAGAATACCCTGACCTTTGCTGCTTATCAGGACGAAATTATTTATGAACGCCACCGGCATCGTTTTGAATTTAATAATGCCTTTCGGCAGCAGCTTACCGATGCCGGCCTGGTGATCGGCGGCACGCTCCCTAACGGGCGGCTGGTTGAAATCATCGAGATTCCGGATCATCCCTGGTTTGTCGGCACCCAATTCCATCCGGAATTCAAATCCCGGCCCACCCATTCGCATCCGTTATTCCGGGATTTCATCAAAGCGGCACTGAAGAAAAAAGGCTGAAAACTAGAAACTGTTGGAGGGTAGATCCAACAGTTTCTTTTTTCCAGGGAACCGTTCAAAATGGTCCATCTGCGTTGTTGCTCGTGCGGGCGGTCTCATTCAGAAAACATCCCTTGCGGATTCGTATGCAGCAGTCTGTTTTGCTGTGACTCCATCGAAAGTGATTTGTTTTCTTCTGATCTCACGATGCTCCGCATCGTTCTAGTATCGACATACCCTCCAAACGTACAGTCTCACGCCCGTCCTTGCCGCGCTGCATCAGAATTTGTGACTTTTCGGGAGATAGGCGGTAGCGAATGATTTTCATAGGCCGAAAAGTCACCTAAATTCCTTCAGTACGGCAACGCAGGCGTTGCTCTTGCCTAGCATCTGGACTTTTTTGAACGGTTCCTGATTCGAGGATTCAACAGATTTTTAAGACTGGGGTAAACTAATTGAAATGAGATAGCCAAGAGGAGGTTTTGGGCATGCACAAAAAAGCAGTCATGGTGATTATCCTGATTGTAGTTGTTCTGTCGCTTATTACGTTGGCTTTTATGTCCCCCCGGCAGAGCAGAAGTGGCGCGGCGAAGATTGCCGTGATTTATGTAGACGGGATAATGATAGGGGGACGGGGCGAGGCGGGACTTCTGGGCGCCAGTGGCGGGACCGACGCTATTATTCGCCAGCTTCACGCAGCTAAGGAAGATGCCACGGTCAAAGCCATTTTGCTCAGGATTAACAGCCCCGGCGGCAGCGCTCCGGCTTCCCAGGAAGTGGGGGAGGAAATTAAAAAAGTCCGACAGTCGGGTAAAATTATTGTGACCTCCATGGCTGACATGGCCGCTTCAGGCGGTTATTGGCTGGCAGCCACCACTGATAAGATTTATGCCAACCCGGCTACCCTCACGGGCAGTATCGGCGTCTATATCCCTTACGCCAACTGGCAGGAGTTGTATCAAAAAATTGGTATTTACCAGGAAAAAATCAAGAGCGGGCCCCACAAAGACATGCTTGCGCCGGAACGATCCCTTACTCCGGCGGAGAGAGCAATTGTCCAGTCCATGGTGGATGATCTGTATGAGCAGTTTGTCCAGGTGGTGGCTCAGGGCCGGAATCTGGACCCGGAGAAAGTCCGGCAGTTGGCCGACGGCCGTATCTACACCGGTAATCAGGCCAAAGCCCTGGGATTGGTTGATGAACTGGGAAATATGTATGATGCCCTGGAGGGAGCAAAACAATTGGCCGGTTTAAGCGGCAAAGTAGAAATCAAGGAATATGGCGAATTCAATCCCTGGTCCCTCCTGTTCGGAAGCGTCAAAAGTCAAATCAGCCTGGAAAACATGTTATACCGGCAGCTGCGACCCGATACTCTTCTGACAGCTCCGCTGGCCATGCCGCAGGAATGGCAGGTGCAGTGACATGGGAGAAGAATGGGTGGAGGAAGAATTAGATGTAAAGCAGTCCATTTGGGAAATCTGGTATGATGTGCTATTCCGGCCGGTTGACGCCATCCGCTATATTACCCGGCGCAAGCCTGTCGCCGGGACGTTCGTTACCTTTTTGGCCGGAACCATGCTGCCGCTTTTGGCCATGGAGATCTACGGACAGGAATTCTTAGGCACTGGCCTGACCGGGGTTTTGATGGCCCTTCAGATTTTCGGCGGAGCCCTTACCTGGTTTCTGGGTACAGCGGTGTTTCACCTGATCGCGGAATTCACCGGCGGCACAGGCAGTGCCTTGGGACTTTTCAGTGCGACCGGCTTTACTTATCTGCCACGTCTGTTTATAGTGCCTCTGTTAATGGTCCTGGCTCTTTTACCGGAGACGGTGCGGCCGGTTTGTCTGGGCAGCGGTACCTTTTTGATATGGGCCTGGACTTTGTATCTGGATATGAAATCGATACAGGAAAATTATTGTCTGTCGGCCCGAAAGGCTGTTTTGATTCTGTTGCTGCCCTTGCTGCTGGCGGTGCTGACAGCTATTTTTGCGGTCATCATCGCGGCGGTTGCTCTGGCATTATATATAGGGAATCAGTGATTAATAGAATTTAACACAAAAATAAAAATTTTTAAAATATCCATTAATTTCCTGTTATATGGCAGGAAATTTTTTTTCTAGTGCGAATATCTTATTCAGCACAATAAACCATAAGAGCCCGTTGTAAACTCGTTTTGATCTCACATCCGGGCTGTTTAAACTGGTTTATATCTCAACGGTCTCCTAGTGCGAATTTGAGCGGGGGTGACTCTTATGCCCAATACGCAACCAACGATTTTGGTCATTGATGATCAGCCGGGAATCAGACGACTATTGACGGAAGTATTGGCGGAAAACGGGTACACCGTGGCTAATGCATCGAATGGTTATGAAGGTTTGCAAAAAGCGCGGGAACTAAAACCGGCCCTTATTCTCATGGACATGAAAATGCCTGGGATGGATGGAATTGAGACATTGCGGGAACTAAAGCGTTTGGGTCAGGGTGGAAAGGTAATCATGATGACTGCTTACGGTGAATTGGATCTGGTCAATGAAGCAAAGGAAATCGGAGCTGCTGCCTATATAACCAAACCTTTTGATATTATTGAGTTGTGTCAGTTGATACAAACCAGTCTCAACGAACCGTCAGATACCTTAAAACTGCAGATTGTATAACGGTATCTTGGGTATTCCCGGTATATCCATGATTCATATCAGACAACCAGTTTCCTGCATGAAACTACTTGAAGTCAAAAGCCCTTTATGCTGGTTTGGTTCGGGTAATCCGGCCATGGCGGTAAAGGGCTTTTACCCGTTCTAGCCAATTTTGCCAGGCAGGATTTTTTTGCCGCATGGCGAAATCAATAGACGAAAGGAGGGCAGGTATGATTATTAGAACCGTTTCTACACTGGCTTTATATTGCTCACACTGCGGCCGGATCAGTATGTACGACGTTTCGCCATTTACCAGCAAAGATACCGCGCGTCAGGCATTGTCCTGCAGTTGCGGCCAGCGTCACGGTTATCTGATGAGTACCCGCCACGGTCAGTTTATCCTTGACCTGTACTGTGTTTTATGCGAAAAACACCATAAAATTTGCATAACGAAAAAGTATACTGCTTCGCAGCCTCGCAAAGTATATTGTGAGGAGAAAAATCTAGAATTAGGCATCATCGGCGACCGGGCGCAGATCGAGACAGTGATTGAAGCGCACGCCCGTGAGGTGAATACCGCTACCGACGACTTGATGGAAGATCCGCAAGTCATGATTGATATGCTGAATAAGGTTCATGATATTGCTGAAAAGGGCGGTGTCATCTGCCGCTGCGGCAGCAGTCAGATTGAAGCGGATGTCATTTCCAATCATATCGTGCTCCATTGTCAGAAATGCGGTTCCAGCTTGCTTTTACAGGCCAAAAGCGACCGGGACGTTTTGCAGCTAGAATCCCTGAACCGTATTGAGCTGATTCCGGCGCCAAGGAATCGGCGAAGGAAGACGCAACCCAAATAGTAACCAGGAAAGCATCTCTTGAGGAGGGGAAACAAATGAAATTTTTTCTCGACAGCGCTAACATTGCTGAGGTAAGAGAAGCGCACGCCTTGGGGGTTATTGCCGGGGTGACAACCAACCCTTCCCTGATCGCCAGGGAAAAGCAGGATATCAAAGGGGTTATCCGGGAAATTGCTTCGATTGTTAAGGGACCGGTCAGCGCTGAAGTCATCAGCGCCAGGTATGAGGAAATGGTGCCTGAGGCGCGGCAATTGGCCCAAATTGCCGATAATGTGGTAATTAAGGTCCCTATTACGCTTGACGGATTGAAAACGGTCAGTGCACTGGCTGCCGAGGGAATAAAAACCAATGTCACCTTGATTTTTTCCGCCAATCAGGCGCTGCTGGCTGCCAGAGCCGGCGCCAGTTTTGTCAGTCCTTTTGTCGGCCGGCTGGACGATATCAGTGAAGACGGCATTAAGCTGATCAAAGATGTGACTGATATTTTCGCCATTCATGACATTAATACCGAGGTTATTGCCGCCAGCGTCCGGCATCCCCTGCATGTGACTCAGGCGGCGCTGGCCGGTTCTCATATCGCCACTGTGCCCTATAAAGTATTAGTCTCCTTGTTGAACCATCCCCTCACCGACGCCGGTATCGCCCGATTCTTAGAGGACTGGAAGAAAGCGAATATGTAATAGCAAATATCAAATATATAGTGACAAATATGCAGCAATATATTAAGATAATAGTGTAGCACATATGAAGTTCGTCGGTCATATTGTACAGCATAAATCATAAATGCAGTAAATGATGGAGAGGGTATGAAAATGGTTTGTATGGATCGAGAATTAGCGCTGGAATTTGCTCGGGTAACCGAGATGGCAGCCATTGCCTGTGGCCGCTGGATGGGAAAGGGAGACAAGATTGCGGCGGATCAGGCGGCGGTTGACGCCATGCGGACTATGTTCGACACCGTCAGCATCAGTGGTACTGTAGTCATCGGCGAAGGAGAGATGGATGAGGCGCCGATGTTGTATATCGGGGAAAAAGTAGGAGCAGGCGGACCGGAAGTGGATATTGCCGTAGACCCGTTGGAAGGCACCAATCTGGTAGCCAAAGGCCTGCCCGGTGCTATCGCCGTTTTGGCCATTGCCCCCAAAGGCGGGCTGCTGCATGCGCCGGATATGTATATGGACAAAATTGCCGTAGGTCCTAAGGCGGCGGGCAAGATCCATATTGACGCTCCGGTGAAGGAGAATCTGAAAGCGGTTGCCTCGGCGCTGGAGCGCTCGGTGGAAGATCTGACCGTGGTCATTCTGGATCGGCCGCGTCATGAAGGCATCATTAAACAAGTCCGGGATGCCGGCGCCAGAATCAAACTGATTTCTGATGGCGATGTGTCGCCGGCGGTTAATGCCGCCATTGAGGGTACCGGTGTCCATATGATGCTGGGCATCGGCGGCGCCCCGGAAGGAGTTTTGGCCGCCGCTGCGGTGAAATGTCTGGGCGGTGACATGCAGGGCCGGCTCTGGCCTGATGGTTCGGACGCGGAAAAAGCCACCCAGATCCAACGGGCCAAAAGCATGGGACTCGCCGATATTAATAAAGTTCTGACAATCAATGATCTGGTCAGCAGCGATGATGTAATTTTTGCGTCCACCGCCATCACCCAGGGGGACCTGCTGAACGGAGTCCGCTATTTTGGCGGCGGGGTCCGGACCCATTCGCTGGTCATGCGCAAAGCATCCGGCACTGTCCGATTTATTGACGCCATTCATAAGTATGATCAGAAGCCGCTTCTGATTAAACGGTCCTAATCATTCATAAATTTTACAGCCTGAACAGCCTGCCACTTGCCAGGCTGTTTTTTTACGCCTTCGTATTGGCTTCTCGACTATTGTAAAAATCATCTGCAGCCTCGAATCTGGGACCGTTCAAAAAGGTCCAGATGCTAGGAAGGTCGAGGACGCGCGTGAGACTGTACGTTCGGAAGGGTACGTCGATACTAGAAAGATGCGGAGCATCGTGAGATCAGAAAGAAAGCAGGTCGCTTTTCGACGTAGTCACAGCAAAAATATCTATTGACTAAAATTCGAAAAGAGACGCTTTCTGACTGAGCGCGCCCGCAGACCTGACAACGCAGACGGGCCTTTTTCAACGGTCTCCTGAAAGATGTATAAATTGGGTGTCACTGGTACATGCTATGCCTGAGGTGATTTTGTTTGCCATCACAAGCAAGGACCAAATGGTTTTACGTTCCGTTGGCCGCTGTCCTTGTGCCGCTTATCTTTTGGCTTCTGCCGTCTCGTCATCCCTTTAGCGAACCGATTCCCCTTTCGCCTGCGGCTTCTTATGAAGCAGGCCAGGGCGACAGTCTCAGAGACTTGAATGTAGAGCAACCCCTTACTGCTACCGCCAAACCCCGGCGTGCCATCGTCTCTCATGTGGTGCAGGCAGGCGAAACGCTCAGTGAAATCGCCGAGCGTTATGATATTGACGTGGATACCATTCTGGGCGCCAACCCCGAGACCAATGAGTTGATTCATCCGGGGGACAGCCTGATCATCATGCCGCAAAAAGGCGTAATGCATACCGTTAACCAGGGAGAAACCCTGTGGGATATTGCCCATGGTTATGGTGTAGACCTTTCCGCTATTACGGCGGCAAACCATAAACAGGACAGCCTGCTCCGCACCGGGGAAAGATTATGGATTCCCGGCGGCAAACCAAGACGAAGCCTCGCCGCCCGCAGCCGGTACGGACGATTTATCTGGCCGACTTACGGGGAGATGACCTCCTTGTTTGGCTGGCGCTGGGGACGGCTTCACTCCGGCATTGATATCGCCAACCATATCGGCACCATCGTTATGGCTGCGCAAAGCGGCAGAGTATCTTTTGCAGGGTGGCTGGGCGGCTACGGCAGAACGATTATTATCGAACACGGCCAAGGATTCAGTACAGTTTATGGCCACCTGTCAGATTATGAAATCAATAAGGGCGATTATGTTGCAGCCGGGCAGCCGATTGCCTACATGGGCAATTCCGGCCTTTCCACCGGTCCCCATCTTCATTTTGAGATCAGACGGAATGAAGAGGCCTTGGACCCTCTAAGTTTATTACCTTAGGGGACCGTTGAAAAATGCCCATCCGCGTCACTATCGACGTACCCTCCACAAACATACAGCCTCACGCCCGTCCTCGTCGCGCTGCGTCAGAATTTGTGGCTTTTCGGGAGATAGGCAGTAGCAAATGATTTCTCATAAGCCGTCACCTGAATTCCTTCAGTACGGCAATGCAGGCGTTGCTCTTACCTAGCATCTGAACCTTTTTGAACGATTCCGGATTCGAGGCTGCAGATGAGTTCTTGCGCAGAGTCTTAGGAGGATAGAATGGCGTACTTGTTGGCCCTGCTAATGGCGGCTGCCAGTTTTCTTTTGAATCGGGAACTGCTCAGGCGGTTCGGGTCTCATGTGGTAATCAGTCTGAGCCCGGTACTGGAGGAAAGCGTTAAAACACTGTCGGCTTACTATTTTCAGGCCGATCTGATTATGGTTCATATCGGGTTCGGAGTGATTGAGGCGGCCTATGACTGGTACAGCAGCCAGGAAACAGCCTGGAAGGCGGCGATCCTCAGCATCGTCGGGCACACCTTTTTCGGTGCCGTTACCGCTTTCTGCTGGCGGCTTGCCGGTATTATCTGGCTGGGATTGGCAGCCGGCTGCATTGTTCATTTACTGTGGAATGTGATTATACTTCGATGGTTTGCCACTCGATAAAATAGATTAGTGCTATATGGAGATGAATGTGAGTGAAAGTCCACTATACCTGTTCTCATTGCGGAGAAGATATTGACACATTAGATATGGAGATTTTGGATGAAACCCTGCTGGGTCTGGATTGTTTGACCCAGGAAGAACGCCAGGCGATGGTCTGGTATGATGCGGCCAGTAATATGTGGTATATTCAGGCTATGTGCGACGCCTGCGCCGACAGTCTGCTTCCCCGGCCCATCCCTGCCGGTCCGACGGCTGGTTTCCATTGAGAAGACCGCGTCAACGGCTGTTTTTCTACGCAGGCGCTTCTTTTTTTTAGAAGCGCCTGCGTAATTTTATAATGAAACCATTGTCACCCGGGAAAAATAATGGTATTGTACTAGTAGACTAGGAAATATATCGTCTTTGAGCAAAAAGACAGATTCAGAGCAGACAGACCGCCTTACGACAAGCTGTAGTAAGGCAGGCTTGTTTATGCTCTATTTTGGCGTTATTGATGAGGTGCTTATGAACAGCCTATTTTACATGTTACAGAAAGACCGGTCATTTCAGCAGGGGGTCCGGGCTTTCCGGCGGCCAAGTAGCCAAAGCCTGGTGTATGGTCTGAGCGGCGCGCCTAAAAGCGTGCTGATTGCCGCTGCCTATCAAAGTTCCCCCCGATCAATCGTGATCATTACCGGCAGTTATGATGCCCAGGAACAATACCGTACAGACCTGCAGGCACTGCTGCCGGATGTCCCGGTCATGGATCTGCCGGCTGCCGATATGGTGACCTTTACGGTGGATGCCAAAAGCGTGGAATCAGCGTCTCGGCGGCTGAACCTGCTGAGCCGCCTGGTGAACGGCGAGCATCTGATTGTTCTGGCCCCGGCGGAAGCCGGTATGCAAAAGGTATTAGCGAAAAATGAATTCCTGAACAACCGGCTGGTGCTCTCACATAGCATTAGGCTGGAGCGTGAAGAATTGATCGGCTCCCTGGTTCGCTTCGGCTATGAGCGGGTGGATGAAGTCAATGCCATGGGGCAGTTCAGCGCTCGCGGCGGCATAATTGATATCTTTCCCATCAACCGGGATCTCCCGGTGAGACTGGAGTTATTTGGCGATGAGGTAGACTCCATTCGGGATTTCGACGCTGCCAGTCAGCGCTCCCTGCAGCCGGTGGACCGGGCGGAGGTTTTGCCGGTGATTGAACCGGAACACGGTGCGGCCATGGCCGATTTTCTTACCTATTTAACTGATGAATCTGTTGTAGTGTTTGATGAACCTACCCGGGTCCGGGAACAAATGGCTAAGACAGTGAAGGAAAACCCGGAAATCAAAAAACAGGTGGTAACCTGGCAGACACTGGCCGAGTCAGCGCAAAAATACACAGTACTGTATCTGACTCTGATGGCTCAAAAGATTCCCCATGCCGAACCCGAGGTGATGATCAGCATCACCGCCAAAAGTATTGCTCCTTTTCACCGGCAGATTGATTATCTGATCGAGGAAATAAAAGGCTGGCAGAGCAGGCATTTTGCCATTTTGCTTTTGCTGTCCACCTGGGAAAAGGCCAAGGCAGTAGGGAAATCCCTGGCAGAGGAAGGCGTGGCAACAGTGATTGCCGAGGCCCCCTCTGAATTGGTGCGAGGTACGGTGCATATTGCCGTGGGGAGTTTGAGCGGCGGGTTTGAGCTGCCCCATGCCCAGACCGTTGTGATTACCGAACAGGATATTTTCGGCCGGCAAAGGAAGAAGCGCCGGCTGCGAGTGGCCAAAGACCAGCAGATCAATTATTTCCGCGACATCCGGACCGGCGACTATGTGGTCCATGTGAACCATGGCATCGGCAAGTACGTCGGAGTGGAGACCCTGGAAGTGGCAGGGATCCATAAGGACTATCTGTTGATTCGCTATGCCGGTGAAGATAAACTTTATTTGCCCACCGACCAGGTCCATCTGCTGCAAAAGTATATCGGCAATGAGGGCGAAACGCCTCGGCTTAACCGCATGGGCGGATCGGACTGGATCAAGGCCAAAGCCAAGGCAAAAGCTGCCGCTACCGATATTGCCAAGGAACTGATTAGCTTATATGCAGCCCGCCAGGTCACTCCGGGCTACGCTTTTGCGCCGGATATGCCCTGGCAGAAGGAGTTTGAGGAGGCCTTTGTCTTTGAAGAAACGCCGGATCAACTGGCAGCCATTGCCGAAGTCAAGGCTGATATGGAAGCCCCCCGGCCAATGGATCGTCTGCTCTGCGGCGATGTGGGCTTCGGCAAGACCGAAGTCGCCATCCGGGCAGCCTTTAAGGCAGTTATGAGCGGCAGGCAGGTGGCCGTGCTGGTGCCTACCACCGTATTGGCCCAGCAGCACTTCCAGACCTTTAGTGCCCGGTTTGCCGGCTTTGGGCCGACAGTAGGCGTAATCAGCCGTTTCCGCAGCGCCAAAGAGCAGAAAGCCACGATCAACCGCCTGACTGCCGGCCAGATTGACATTCTGATCGGGACCCATCGGATCCTGCAGTCTGATGTGATATTCAAGGATATCGGCTTGTTGATTGTGGACGAAGAACAGCGGTTTGGAGTTACACAAAAGGAGCAGCTGAAAAAATGGCAGGCCAATATTGATGTGCTGACCCTGACCGCCACACCGATCCCTCGGACCCTGCATATGTCCCTGGCCGGGGTGCGGGATATGAGCATCATTGAAACGCCGCCTGAGGACCGGTTCCCGGTGCAAACCTATGTCTCGGAATATGACGCGACTGTTATCCGGGATGCTATCCGGCGGGAAATCAAGCGGGGCGGACAGGTCTACTTCGTCTACAACCGGGTTCAGACCATTGATCAGCTGCATCGCCAATTGAGCGAAATGCTGCCTGACGCCCGGATTAAGGTAGCTCACGGGCAATTGCCGGAGGAACTCTTAGAGCAGGTGATGCTGGATTTCTATGAAGGGCATTTTGATATTTTAATCTGCACCAGCATCATTGAAAACGGCCTGGATGTTCCTAATGCCAATACAATGATCGTCTATGACGCCGATTATTTCGGATTGTCGCAGTTATACCAGATGCGGGGCCGGGTAGGCCGGTCCCACCGGATGGCCTATGCCTACTTTACCTACCGCCGGGATAAGATCCTGACCGAAGTTGCTGAGAAACGGCTTCAGGCCATCAAAGAATTCGCCGAGTTGGGCGCCGGGTTTAAAATCGCCATGCGGGACCTGGAGATCCGGGGGGCCGGCAACCTGCTGGGCTCTCAGCAGCATGGGCATATTACCAGCGTGGGCTTTGAGATGTATTGCCGCCTGTTGGATGAGGCCGTCCAGGAACTAAGAAGCGACGCACCGGTGGAGATACCGCCTGAACCTGTGCTGGAACTGAAGACCGAGGCATATTTAAGCGGAGATTACATCCAGGACGCTATGCACAAGATCGAGATTTATCAACGGATCGCCGCGGTGCGCAGTGAAGAGCACATCAAGGATCTGCTGGATGAACTGATCGACCGTTTTGGCGACCCTCCGGCAACTGTCTTAAATCTGATCACAGTAGCCAGAGTTAAAAACTGGGCCCGCCAGCTGGGCATCCGTTCGCTGGTCGAACGGGCTGACAGCCTGGAAATTACCTTCGGCGACAAGCCCAAAGTAGACGTAACCGCTGTCATGGCGCTGCGCACCCGCTATCCCGGGCGGGTCCTTATCATACCCGGTCCGCCGGAAATCATCCGCCTGAAGACTGTGCGCCTGGGAATAACAGCATTGGAATGGCTGGAAAAAAATCTGGTTTTGCTGGAAGAAAAAAACGATAAATCTTTTTCCGGACATGGCTAAAATGAATAAAAATTACAGTCCAGATATATACTATCACTGACATCAATTGTAAATTAATGCTGAAAAGGGGGGATGCTGGTGAAAGCGACTGGAATCGTAAGAAGAATTGATGATCTAGGCAGAGTCGTAATACCCAAGGAAATCAGACGTACGCTTCGAATCCGTGAAGGAGATCCATTAGAAATATATGTTGACCGCGAAGGGGAAGTGATCCTGAAGAAATACTCACCGGTCGGTGAGTTAGGTGATTTTGCGAAAGAATATGCTGACTCTCTGCACGAAGCTATCGGCCACATTATCTTAATCGCTGATCGGGACAACATAGTCGCTGTTGCTGGTGCGCCAAAGAAGGAATTCTTGAATAAAGCAATTGGTCAGGCGGTGGAGAAGGTCATGGAAGACCGTAAAACCGTTTTGAGCAATAGCCCGGCTGAGCGCCGGGGCGCTGCTAAGGGCGGCTGCATTATTGATGCTGATGATGATGAGCCGTGCAAATTTACCGCCGAAGTTCTTTCGCCGATCATTGTAGAAGGAGACGCCATCGGTGCAGTAATCATCTGCTCACGGGAGGCGAATGTCCAGATGGGCGAAATGGAAGTCAAACTGGCGGAGACCGCCGCAGGATTCCTGGCGAAACAAATGATGCAGTAGTACGACCCATCTTGTATGACGAAGTAGCGGACTGGTGTTCGCTACTTTTCTGTGTTAGGCATAAGATATCATGAAATAAGAAAATGAGAATTCACGTAAAGAGTTTTATCACCGGAAATATTTTGATATAATAAAATGAGTCTGCACTGATGTTATATGGAGAGGATGACTCTTTTGAGCAAGGATACATTTATCAAAGGTGCGATGATTCTGACCGTTGCCGGATTTGTGGTCAAGATCATCGGGTCGGTGAACCGGATTCTGCTGTCCCGGCTGTTGGGCGGAGAAGGTACCGGCCTATACCAGATGGCTTATCCGATTTATCTGCTGGCCTTAAGCATCTCTTCCGCCGGCATTCCGGTGGCAATTTCCATTATTGTGGCGGAGAAATTGGCCCGACGGGATTATCGGGGTGCCAGGCATGTTTTTCATATTTCTCTGTCCATGCTGGCGGCGACCGGCGCCTTGTTCACCTTCCTCTTATATATTGGCGCCGGTTGGCTGGTAGAGCATCAGTTCATACGGGATCCCCGGGCTTACTATGCCATTGCCGCTCTGGCCCCGGCGATCTTTTTCGTTACGATTCTGTCTAGTTATCGCGGCTATTTCCAGGGCATGCAGATGATGACTCCTACGGCAGTCTCCCAGATTGTGGAGCAACTAATCCGGGTGGTTACCATGATTACCCTGGCATATCTGTTGATTCCCAGGGGATTGGAATACGCGGCGGCCGGGGCCAGTTTCGGCGCCGGTCCTGGTGCCGCAGCCGGCTTATTGGTTCTTATTTACTATTATTGGCGGCAGCGGCCGACCTTTGCTTTACAAATGGCTAATCAGCCCCCTGTCCGGCAGGAGTCCAGCTGGAGCATCATCAGCCGCATTGTCAAACTGGCCTTGCCTGTGTCTCTGGCCAATATCATGCTGCCGGTGGTTGCCAATATTGATCTGTTAATCGTGCCGGCTCGCCTGGAAGCAGCCGGCTATACGGTAGAGCAGGCTACGGAATTATTCGGCTATCTGACCGGCATGGCTGTGCCTCTTATTAACCTGGCTACCATCCTGACAGCCTCTCTAGCCGCCAGCCTGGTGCCAGCTGTATCCGAAGCCTTTACTTTGGGCAATCGGCAGCAAATTTATCAGCGTGTGGCCACGGCCATGCGGATTGCCAATCTGATCACCATTCCCAGTTTTGTCGGCATGTGGCTCTTAGCCACGCCTATTTCCCAGATGCTGTACGGCACTGCTAATGCCGGCCCTTCCATTGCCATTATGTCTTTGGGCATTTTTGTCTTGGGGCTCCACCAGGTGACCACAGGGGTCTTGCAGGGACTGGGACATACGGCGATTCCCGTCATGAATATGATCCTTTCCGCCGGGGTAAAGGTGATCATGAGTTGGGTGCTGACCGCCATGCCGGCCCTGGGCATCGCCGGCGCAGCCTGGGCCACCAATGCCGACTTCGCGGTGGCGGCTTTGTTAAACATGTATTTTGTCCGTCGGTATGTGGGCTTTGTCCTGGATTGGAAAGCTACGCTTAAAGCATTGCTGGCGGCCGGTTTAATGGGCGGAGCGGTGTTGCTTTCCTATCATTCGGTCATGTCTCAAACCCTGCATAACAGTTTAGCCACTCTGGCTGCCATCCTGGTGGGCGGCGTGGTTTACGGCGTGGTCTTGCTGTTGACCGGCGGCGTGACCGAGCGGGATTTGTCCGGTGTGCCCCGGATCGGTTCAAAGTTGATTAAAATCTTGCGCCTGATTGGATTGATGAAACGATGAGCAGCATTCATATTGTGGGCCTGGGACCCGGTCCCTTTCATTTGATTACCTTGGCTACTCTGACAGTATTGGAATCCGGAGCGGCAGTCCTTCTGCGTACAGCGCGCCACCCGGCGGTTACAGGCCTGGCGGCCAGACATATTTCCTATACGAGTTATGATGAGTATTACGAGCACTATCCGGACTTTGACGCAGTGTATCAGGCGATTGTCCAGGATGTGATCAGCCGGGCTCAGGCCGGGCAGAATGTAGTCTATGCCGTACCGGGCAGTCCCCTGGTGGCGGAAAAAACTGTGGATCTGATCCGCCGTCAGGCCCGGGAGCAAGGCATCAGCCTAACCGTGCATCCGGGCATGAGCTTTTTGGAATTGGCCTATACCAAACTGGACCTGGACCCCAATAACGGTCTGATGATCTGTGATGCCGCCAACATAGCCGGGCTTTCGCCAGTCTGGGACGGTGGCATTCTGATCGCTCAGGTCTATAGTCGTCAGGTGGCTTCAGACCTGAAGCTGTCCCTGATGGAATCTTATCCTGATGATTTTGAGCTGGTGTTATTGGTTAATCTGGGCCTGGATTCGGAAGTGGTGCGCCGGGTGCCCCTTTATGAGCTGGACCGGCAGCCGGAACTGCATCATCTGACCAGTGTCTATGTGCCGCCCTATGCCTGGCGCAGTCAATCGTTTCAGCTTGCTCCCTTGGTGGATACCATGGCCCGGCTGCGTTCCCCCGGCGGTTGCGTCTGGGATATCGAGCAGACCCATGAGAGCCTGCGTCGCTATATGGTGGAAGAAGTCTACGAAGTCCTGGAGGCCATTGAACTGGCTGATAAGAAAACACTATGTGAAGAACTGGGCGATCTCTTGCTGCAGGTGGTGTTCCATGCCCGGATAGCCGAAGAAAGCGGCGAATTCACCATGCAGGACGTGATCGACGGCATTGTGACCAAGCTGGTGCGCAGGCATCCTCATGTATTCGGCGATATTTCGGTAAAAACCGCCGCTGAGGTTGTCGTGAACTGGGACAAGATCAAACAGCAGGAAAAAGGCGCGGAACGAAAATATGTCCTGGACGGCGTTCCCGTTGGTCTGCCGGCCCTGATGCGAGCGTTTAAGCTCCAGTCTAAAGCGGCCAAAGTAGGGTTTGACTGGGATTCCACCGGGCCGGTCTGGGACAAGCTGGCCGAGGAAAGCGACGAACTCAAGGCAGCTATTACCGGCGGCAATCGTCAGGATATGGAATCCGAGGCCGGTGATCTGTTATTCGCCGTGGTTAATCTGGCCCGGCATATCGGCGTAGAGCCGGAAGTGGCTCTTACAGCTGCCAATAATAAATTCTTGCGGCGGTTTCGCTATATCGAACAACAGTTGCAAAAAGAGGGCGTAGACTGGAAAGATTCGACATTGGAGAAGCTCGATCAGCTCTGGAACGACGCAAAGTTGAAAGAAACGAGAAAATAACTACATTCTTGGCAATTTTTTTTAAAACCAGAAGGAATAAAAAGACAAGTAGCGAATAAAGCTAAACGTAACAACTAAACAAGGAGGAAATCACGGTGAATAAAACGGAATTGGTGGCAAGTGTTGCCGAGAGAGCAGGCATAACCAAGAAAGATGCTGAAAAGGCAATTAATGCAGTATTTGACAGTGTCGAAAGCGCTCTGGCTAAAAATGACAAAGTACAACTCATTGGTTTCGGTACCTTCGAAGTAAGAGAGCGTGCTGAAAGAAAAGGTCGCAACCCGCAAACCGGCAAGGAGATTACCATTGCCGCCTCAAAGACTCCAGTGTTTAAAGCTGGTAAAGGACTAAAAGACGCTATCAACAAATAGGGATCGGAATTTTTGTACATAAAAAGACCAGGCGTTGCATTGCCTGGTCTTTTATTTTAAAACCTGTTTGATTTAAGAGAATATTCCGCCAGTACACAGCTGTATTGTGAATGATTCGGCTTGTGGCTTATAATAAAAGAGGGTCCGTACAGAGGCGCGCATTTTTTGGAAAAGCATGAGATAAGGCGGTGTTGATGTTGACAGCCAAGATACTCGTGGTGGATGATGAGGCGGCGATTCGTGAACTGGTTAAGTTCAACCTGCAGAAGGCAGGATATGAGATTACGGAAAGCATGGACGGACTGGAGGCTTTGCAGCAGGCCAAGGCGGACAAGCCTGACCTGGTGGTGTTGGATTTAATGCTGCCGGGACTGGATGGCATCGAAGTCTGCCGCCAGTTAAAAAGTCAGAAGGATACCTCTGGCATTCCCATTATTATGCTGACAGCCAAAAATGAGGAAATCGATAAAATCATCGGCCTTGAGATGGGAGCCGATGATTACTTGACTAAACCTTTCAGTCCCCGGGAATTGGTAGCCCGGGTAAAAGCTGTCCTGCGCCGGAGTCACAAACCCTCTACCCAGGAAGGTGAACTCACCCTGGGAAAACTGCGGATGAATTTCAGCCGGTATGAAGCCTTTTTGGGAGCGGATAAGCTGGAGCTCACCCCGAAAGAATATGAATTGTTAAAGCTGTTTGTTACCAATCTGGGCAAAGCCTATACCCGGGAGCAACTGCTGGAGAAGGTATGGGGCTATGAGTATTTCGGCGACACCCGGACAGTGGATGTGCATGTGCGCCATATCCGGGCAAAACTGGAATCTGAGCCGGAAATCGCCGATGCTATAGAGACGGTTCGGGGTGTTGGCTACCGCTTCCGTGAAATTTAACGCAAAATTAACAATCCAGATGCGAAATTTGTGTTATATTCTCTGAAGAGACATCCCTAGGAGGAGCCTGCAATGGAAACGGAAATGAAAATTCAGGTAAATAAGCTGAAACTTTACTATGGAGAGACTCTGGCCCTAAAGAAGATCTCTATTGATATCCCCAAAAACAATGTTTTAGCCTTGATTGGCCCTTCCGGCTGCGGCAAATCTACTTTTCTCAGGACCCTGAACCGTATGAATGACCTGATCGAAGGAGTAAAGATCGAAGGTGAAATCATTCTGGACGGGGAGAACATTTATCATCCCAATACGGATGTAGTCATGCTGCGCAAGCGGGTTGGCATGGTGTTTCAACGTCCCAATCCCTTCCCTATGTCCATCTACGATAATGTGGCCTATGGGCCTCGCATCCATGGATTAAAGTCTAAGGCCCGGCTGGATGAGATCGTGGAAAAAAGCCTGAAAGCAGCCGCCCTCTGGGATGAGGTGAAAGATCGGCTGAAAGCTTCCGCCACTGGCATTTCCGGCGGGCAGCAACAGCGCCTGTGCATTGCCCGGCTGTTGGCGGTAGAGCCGGAAGTGCTTTTAATGGATGAACCCTGTTCGGCTTTGGACCCGATTTCCACCATGAAGATCGAGGAATTGGTGACTGAACTAAAAGAAAGATATACGATCGTCATGGTAACCCATAACATGCAGCAGGCTGCCAGGGCATCTGACTATACGGCGTTTTTCCTGAACGGGGATCTGGTGGAGCGGGACCAGACCGACGCGATATTTACCAGACCTCATGATAAACGAACCGAGGACTATATCACGGGAAGATTCGGGTAGGAGGCCGTTGAAAAAGGCCCCTGTTTCGAGGCCGTAGATGATTCGTGCAGGGTTTTTAAGAAGAATTTAACGGCAATAAAAAAAGCGGAGTTAAGTTGGCAGTGCCAATTTTAACTCCGCTTTTATTTTTTTACGCAAGGGGCAAAGTAAAGATAAAGATTGTTCCGTTTTTAGCGCTGCTTTGGACTTCGATTTTGCCGCCCAGGGTTTCCACGATGAATTTCACGATGGCCAGGCCTAAGCCGGTGCCGCCGGCTGCCCGGGATCTGGCCCGGTCTACCCGGTAAAACCGGTCGAAGATTAAGGGCAGATCTTTGGCCGGGATGCCGTTGCCGGAATCCCTGACAGCAATGACAGCCTGATTCCCGTCAGAGCGATATCGGATCCATACCGAACCGTCTATCGGAGTATACTTGATAGCATTATCCAGGAGATTAATCGCCACCTGCTTTACCCAATCCGGGTTGGCCAGGGCGAAAACATCCTCCGGACTTGGGTCCAGGGTAACGGTCAAATTTTTCCCCTGCCAGCGGGACGACAACTCCTGGATTACGTTTTCAAACATAGGCCGCAGATTGACCGGTTCCAGGTGAAGCTGCTGCCGGTATTCGCGGGAATCCAGCTTGGCCAGTTGCAGCAAGTCCTGGACCAGGCGGTGCATCCGTTCGGCTTCGTCATGAATGATGCTGACGAATTTCCGGGTCAGTACTTTGTCTTCCAATGCGCCGTCCAGCAGGGTTTCGGCGAAGCCTTTGATGGCTGTAAGGGGCGTGGCCAGTTCATGGGAAGCGTTAGCTACAAATTCCGCCTGACGTTCGTGGATTTCCTGCAGGGTGGTGATATCATGAAATACGGCCAGTGTGCCGGAAATATCGCTTTTATTCTCATTGGCAGGAATCGAGGCGATGGGGACAATCGAAACCTGAAACACCCGTTTTTGCCCTTCTACATCGGTTTTTAAATCCATTGAGCGGCTGACGCCGGCTGCTACGGTTTCCTGAATGGCCCGGTCCAGGAGGCTGATGCCGATTACCTGGATATTGTGCTTGCCCAGCATGGTTTCCTCGATATGAAAGCTGGCCATGGCCATGTGGTTGGCCATGGTGATCCGGCCATATTTGTCAAAGACGAGAACAGCATTGTCCATGTGTTCCAGAATCAGTTCCAGTTTGCGTTTTTCCTCGATGATTTCATTGACTTTATCATCCAGATTGGAAGCCAGTGTATTGAGGGCATGGGCTAATAACTCCACCTCGTCGCCGGTGCGGATATGAACCCTCTGATCCAGCCGGCCTTCGCCGATTTTTTGCGCTACTCGTGTGATTTGTTCCAGTGGTTCGGTATATTTGCCGGACAGACGAACGCTGATCAATATGGCCAAGAAGCAAATGACGAGAGAGACAACCAGTAATACCGAACGAACCTTGGCCAAATCGTTCTCTAACGGCGCCAGAGTGGTGGAGACGCGGATGACAGCGGCAACGCGACTGTCTCGCACCAGCGGGACGGTCACATACAGCATATTTTCTCTCAGGGTGGTGCTGTAGCGGATGACGCTGCCGGAACTTCCGGCCAAAGCAGCGGCAATTTCCGGACGGTGCAGATGATTTTCCATGCGGGACCAATCTGCCTGAGAGTCGGCCAACACTGCGCCATCTGCGGCGATGACTGTGATTCTCAGGTCGGTCTTTTCGCCGACTTTTTTGATCCTGGCATTAGCAGCGGTCTGCCATTCCTGGCCGTGGACAGAAGGGCGCAGGATATATTCAATGATCCGGGCCTGAGCCTCCAGATGCCGGGTCAGGTGGTCCACGCTGGACTGATGGGTGTACCAGAGCAGATAGGTGCCTAACACGGTTAACGGCAGGATAATCAATAATACAAACGAGAGGATTAAACGGGAACGAAGCCCCCACATGCGCATAATAGATATAGCCTCCGAATGCGTATTTATTTATGTTCAACAATAAGGGATTTTAGATGGAAAAACAAGCTATTCCCGAAATATAACGAGTTTTTAACACGGGTTTAACATGATTTAATCCAGGCATAACAAGTGATATTATCTGACATGATACGATAATAGTGGAAATAGCGCAAGGGCAGAAAATAGGCATAGACAGTTGCCAGGAAAGCGAGGAGATTCACATGAACTTGCAAACCTTAACCACCATTTCGGCAGTAGGCGGTGTCAGACTTTTGCTGACCACCGCTAGTCCGTTGCAAGGAATCATCGACCGTCCAAGCATTACTCATGAATTTTGCAACCGTCAGGCGGTTAAAATCCTGCGGCAGGATGGTCTGGAACATTACGCCGATTTGATGAGCCAATACATGAATGAGCTGAATGCCGGCGTTCTATGGGCGGATGAAGGCTGGAGAAATATTTCCCACTATTTTCATCCTACCACCCGCAAAGGGCTGTGGCAGTTTCCCACTGCCTGGGAAGAATTCGGCCAATATATGGCGCGGGCCGGTAAACTCATGCGCCGGCGGAGCGTCCGGGAGGCCATGTTTTTCCTGGGGGCTGCTGCCCATCTGGTGCAGGATATGTGTGTACCCCATCATACTCAGTTGAAAATGCTGACCGGGCATAAACAATATGAAACCTGGGCTAAGGAACATCACGCCGACTATGGGGTGAATACCCATGGTATTTACCGGGAGGGAAAATCGGTCCGGTCCATGATACTTCATAATGCGCTTATTAGCGCCGATCTGTTGCAGTGGGTCCAATCGGGAGTCAATGAGGCATCATATCATAAAGCGACTGCCATTCTTCTGCCGTTGGCCCAGCGAACTACTGCCGGTTTGTTCCTGCAGTTCTGCAGCAGCATGGGTCATAACCTGCGTTCCGGCTCTCTTGAGACATTTACCGTAGCTTAACCGGCCGACAGGCCGGGTAGTGTCACGCAGTCTGGCGTTCATTCATAAAAGAGAAATTTTGATCATAATTAACAGGAAATTAACATTGTGATAACAATAGCCTGTTCGTTATGGTTTAATATAGAGTATAGAAAAGCTATTTTACTAAAATGAAAAAAAATACTGGAAGAAAGTACAGGAGGGGAATTCACTTGTTCAATTTCAAGAGAATAGCAGCTTTGGTAGCCATGGTTGCCGTTTCCGCCAGTTTGCTGGCCGGTTGTGGCGGGGCTAAGAATGAGGGTCAAAACTCAGGAGAAATCAAGGGTACTGTAACAGCTTCCGGCTCTACCGCATTATTGCCTTTATTAAAAGCAGCTCAGGAAGAGTTCCAAAAAGCCAATGCCAATGTAACTGTTAATATCGCCGGCGGCGGTTCCTTCACCGGGCAGAACCAGGTAGCCTCAGGCGCTGTGAATATCGGCAACTCCGACGTAGCCCTGGATGCACAATTGAAGGATAAAGGCCTGGTAGAACATAAATTGGTAGTTATCCCCTTTGTGTTTATTACTCACCCGGACGTATCCGTCAATTCTCTTACCACTGAACAGGCTGCAAGCATTTTAAGCGGCAAAATCACGAACTGGAAAGAAGTCGGCGGGCAGGATCAAAAAATCACGATTATGAGCCGTTCTAAGTCTTCCGGTTCCCGCGCCACTATTGCGGAAGTGGTATTGAAAAACGCTGCGTTTACCGACAATGTTGTCATTCAGGACTCCAACGGCGCCCTGCGGACGGCAGTGGCCAGCACTCCCGGCGCGATCGGCTATGTGGATGCCGCCTATGTAGACAAAACCGTAAAAGAATTGACCTATAACGGCGTGAAATATTCTGTAGACAATGTAGTCAGCGGCAAATACGGCATCTACACTTATGGCCGCATGTTTACCAAAGGCGCCCCGACCGGTGCAGTAAAAGCCTTCATTGATTATGCTACCAGCAAAGACTTCCAGGAAAAATACGCCGAAAAGAATGGCTTTGTTCCCAGCACCAAGATGCCCAAGTAAATTCCGTTATCCGTAACATAAAAGGACAGGCCGTGTATGTATGGCCTGTCCTTTTAATATGCCGGCAGGCCGCCATATTGTATGTTGCTTTTTCGTTAATATTTTAACAAAAAATTAACATTGGATTAACAATATTGGTTTCATCTTATACTATAATAGAATTCGGCATTCAAAACATGCGGGATGTGATTGATTTGTTCGTACTCACCCAAGACAAGCCGGAGCCCGGATCCGACAACCCCAAACACCGGGGACCCGGCGCCGATCATCAGATGCGTCTGATTTATGACCGCTATATCCGGTATCTATTCATTGGCAGCGCCTTTTTGATGGCTATTATTATTTTATCCATTATCATTTTTATCGGGCAGCAGGGCTTGCAAACATTCCGGGCAGTGAGTCCGGCGGAGTTTTTTCTTGCAGCCAAATGGGACCCGATGGAAGGCCGCTATGGAGCTTTGAGCTTTATTCTTGGTTCAGTGTGTACGACAGTCATGGCTGTTGCCTTGGGCGCACCTTTGGGACTGGCAGGGGCCATCTTCCTGGCGAAAATATCCCCTTCCTGGCTAAGGGCCCTGATGCGGCCGGCTACGGATTTATATGTGGCAATACCTTCAGTTGTTTATGGCTATATTGGCTTAACGGCGATTGTACCTTTTATCCGGGAACAGTTTCCGGTCCCTTCCGGCTTTGGTTTGCTGGCAGCCTCCTCTATTTTAGCAATTATGATTTTGCCTACGGTTATTAATATTTCAGAAGACGCCCTGCGGGCTGTGCCCGCTTCTTTGGAAGAAGCCTCTCTGGCGTTGGGCGCCACCCGCTGGCAGACTATTTGGCGAGTGTTGCTGCCAACAGCTCTGCCTGGCATTATGACCTCGATTATCCTGGCTATGGCCCGAGCTATCGGGGAAACCATGGCAGTGCAAATGGTCATCGGCAACACTCCGCTTTTGCCCCTTTCACTGTTTACTCCTACCGCCACCCTGACCAGTGAAATTGTGGTGGAGATGGGCAATACTCCCTTTGGTTCGGTCTGGGGGGATGCGCTGTTTTTGATGGCTTTGGTGTTATTGGTGATTTCTCTCCTGATGATCGTCGGCATCCGCCGCATTGCCAAGAGGAGGTATGCGTAGTGTCGCCTAAGATAACGGATAAACTGGTTACAGTCCTCCTGTGGCTGTCAGCGTTTTTAATTATCGGCATTCTTCTGTCTTTTTTGGTATACCTCTTGTACAAAGGCTTGCCGGTATTGACCTGGGATTTTATCACCGGACGCCCTAGCGACATTGAAGCCGGAGGAGGAGTAGGGCCCCAGCTTTTCAACACTTTTTATATTCTGGTTCTCTCCTTTGGGGTGGCATTTCCGGTGGCAGTAGGCGCAGGGATCTATCTGTCGGAGTACGCCGGCAACAGCCGGCTGACCGATATTGTCCGCCTCAGCACTGAAAGCCTGGCTACTGTGCCATCCATCGTTTTGGCTTTATTTGGCATGATCGTTTTTATCAATATTTTAGGTTTTGGCATCAGTATTATTGCCGGGGCGATGACACTCACCCTGTTAAATCTGCCTTTGCTGGTCAGGGTCACGGAAGAGTCCCTCCGGGCAGTGCCCCAGGCATACCGTGAGGCCAGCCTGGCCCTTGGCGCCACCAAATGGCAGACGATCTGGCGGGTTGTTTTACCCAATGCCCTCCCGGGGATTATTACCGGCATTACGCTGACAGCAGGCCGGGCCGTAGGCGAAACCGCGATCTTGATTTTCACCGCCGGCACTACGGTATCCCGGCATCTGCCGGATTTCGACCTGTTTGCTTCCGGCGAAACCCTGGCGGTGCATATGTGGTATGTCATGGCAATTGGCCTGGTGCCGGACCGTATGGAGATTGCCAACGGCATCGGCGCGCTGCTGATCATCGTGGTGCTGATGTTCAATCTTTTGTTTACCGTGCCGGGCGAAATGTTGCGCCGAAAATTGACCGGTTCAAGATAGCGAGACGTTACGGATAAGTCTGATGCGTAGGTCAGGCTTATTTTTTGTCCCCCAATATTAAGGTTGTATTAATTTAAGTTTAAAAATTGGTAAATTGTATTTAAAATGACAAAATTTGTTGATACACTTTATGCAGTACTATGATGATTCTGGAGGAACGATATGCATCGATTTATGCAGTTTTCCGCAAAGATCCAAAGTCGGTTGAAACAAGAACATATTGCTGCTGCTTTTGCATCAATTACGGCTCGTGTCGCGTTATTTATTATCATCACCTGCAGCGTCCCGCTTTTGCTGGTAGGATGGTACTTCACCGACCAGATGATCCATAGCCTGACTCAGGCTGCAATCCAAAGAAATAATCAGGTAGCGGACCGAATTGCCAGTGATATTGACACATTCATATTAGCCCAAAAGAATTCTGTAGTGCTTACCAGCGGGAAAGAAGAAATGCGGACCACGCAGCCGGTTGTTCCGGGTAGTCTGCATACCATGATCGAGCATGTATTATCGCAAAACCCGGGCTATGCGGTGACGGTGATGGATAAGAACCGGGTGCCGCTTTATCACCAGATGGATACGACGGCTGTGGAAGCGCGGCGAACCTTGGATGATTCATATTTTCGCGTGGCTTCCGAACAGGAAAGCGGCTTTACCGAAGGGATATACCGGGGGCAGGAATATCTGGTATCTTTCCGGCCGATTGCAAACACAGACTGGCTGGTGCTATCCTGCTATCCCAAGGAAGTAGCTCTGCAATCGGCCAGGGAAATGGTTCGGCACAGCATTTATGTCACTTTGTTGATCGTTGCGGTATTTGTGGTGCTGGGACTCGTCGCGGCCAGAAAGGCCCTTTCTCCGCTGAAGCAGCTGGCTGCAGGCGCCGAGTATGTTGCGGAAGGCCATCTTTCCTATCGTCTTGCCACTGACCACAAAGACGAGTTTGGCACAGTGGCCAAAGCTTTTAACCATATGGCTGACCGGTTGGGAGGCATTGTCGGTTCCGTACAGGAATCCTCACGGTTGGTCAAGAATGCCGCCGACCAGGTAGCCGCATCCTCCGGCGAACTGAAGGTGGGAAGCGGCCAGGTGGTTTTGGCCCTGGAAGGTGTTACCCGGCAAATTGAACAGCAGACCCGGGAAACACAGACTACGGAACATCTGTTGGAAGAAATGGTCAGGATCAGTACTGCCATGTCAGACAGTATTAAACAAGTAGCCGCTGCTACGGATGAAAGCGTGACAGTAGCCACTCAGGGGCAAACGGTTATTGATCAAGCCATGGGGCAAATGCGGACGCTGCAGCAGTTAGTGGCGAAAACCGAGTCCATGATGACCGTCCTGGATCAAAGCGCCCATGCTATCGGACAAATCAGCCTGACGATTTCCCAATTCTCCCATCAGACCAACCTTTTGGCATTGAATGCCGCTATTGAGGCCGCCCGAGCCGGAAATGCCGGGCGGGGATTTGCTGTGGTGGCTGAGGAAGTTCGAAAATTGGCCAACGAGTCTTCCGGGGCGGTCACTCAAATCAGTGAGATTGTAAATAAAATACAAAGTGAAACGAAAGAAGCATTAACCTCCATGCGGCAAAGCTGCGAGTACGCGGGACAGGGCGTGGCAGCAGCCGCTGATTCCGGCCAGGCGTTTAGCCGCATTGCCGCTACGGTCAGCCATGTGCAGCAGGAAGCCGGCCGGATAAAAATCCAGACGGAAAAACAGGTCGAACTCTGCCACACAGCCATGCAGGCCATGATGTCCAGTAATCAACTGGCGATGCAAACCTCGGCCCATGGGCAGGAAATTACGTCTATTTCACAGGAACAGGCGCAAATTGCCATAGAGATGAATCATTCCATCGAGAAACTAAGGGAGCTCTCCAGCCGCCTTGACAGCCTGGTGACTCAGTTCAAATAAAACTCGTCTGTGGCTCCGAATCTGGAGCTTTTTTCAACAATCCCCGCCTTCAAAATGAGATTGAATTGATTGTGATACAGGAGGCTCCGCATATGTTGGAATGGATGACGCTGACCGATGATAACCCGGATGGAGTCCCGCGATATTCTGATTCATTATGTGTGGAACTGCAGAACATACTGCGGCAAAAGGCAATTCAAACCGTATTTCAGCCGATTGTGTCGCTTTCAGATGGATCAATCCTGGGGTATGAAGCGTTGAGCCGCGGCCCTGCGGGATCGCGGCTGGAATGGCCGAACAAGTTGTTTGCCGCGGCAAAGCACTACAATCTGCTGTGGGATTTGGAATTTCTATGCCGCTCTCGTGCTTTGGAAAAGGCCCGGGAAATGATTCCGCAGAAAATGCTGTTTTTGAACGTGGATCCAAAAGTGATCCATGATATCCGCTTTAAAAAAGGCCTGACCAAGGAGATTCTGGAGCGCTGCCAGGTTGATGCCGTCAATATCATCTTTGAAATTACCGAAAAAACCGCCATTGAAGATTATAAAAGCTTTAAAAAGACCCTTGATCATTACACCAGCCAGGGATATAAGATCGCGCTGGATGATACCGGGTCCGGTTATTCCGGTTTGACACTGCTGGCGGAAACTCATCCTCACTATGTTAAGATTGATATGGAACTAGTGCGCAATATCGATAAAGACCCTTTAAAGCAGGCTCTTATGAAAGCCTTCTACGACTTTTCGCTGGCTACAAACATGAAAATCATTGCCGAGGGCATCGAGACTATTGGCGAACTGAATGCCTTGATTGATATCGGCATTCATTATGGGCAAGGGTACTTTCTGCAGAGACCGATGCCGGATTTCCTGGAGATTTCAACTCAGTTGCGCCACGCGATTAACGAGAGAAACCAGCGTAAAGGCCGGAATCTTTTTTACACCCTCCTTACCCTGCCGATTGGAGAAATAGCGTGTCAGGACAGGAGCTTTTCGCCCGGCACCGATGGGCATCAGATTATTGATCATTTTAACGCCAATCCTACAATTCAGGGAATCCCGATTGTGGGTGGCGGTCAACCGGTGGGCGTACTGATGAAATATAAATTTTTGGCCCATCTGGCTACCCAGTACGGAGTGGCTGTGTACATGAAACGTCCGGTAGAATTGCTCATGGACAAAAATCCCCTGGTATTCGATTATTATACGCCTCTTGACCAGGTAGCGAAATTCGCTTTGGCCCGTACGGAAGAAAGCATGTATGACTGTATCATTATTACCCGTGATGGCGAGTATTTCGGCATTACGACTGTTAAGTCGCTGCTGGAGAAGATCTCACAGCTGGAATTAACCCGGGCAAAACATTCCAATCCCCTGACCGGATTGCCGGGAAATATGCTGGTGGAAGAAGAGCTGAAAAAAGTGGTGGCCGATACCGGGGATTATGCCGTACTTTATTTTGATTTGGATAACTTTAAATCGTATAATGATGTATACGGCTTTGAAAACGGCGATCAGGTCATTCAGATGACGGCTCAGATCATTCAGAAGCAACTGCAGTGCCAAGAATTTTCCGACGTCTTCCTGGGGCATATCGGCGGTGATGATTTCGTTGCCATTCTTCGTTCTAACCAAGTAGAAGCGGTTTGTGAAAGAATTATTCAGACGTTTGACGCTCAGGTGCCCGGTTTCTACAATGAAGAAGACCGCCGCCGCGGATACATCCGCGCAAAAAACCGCCGTGGACAGGAGGAAGAGTTCCCCTTTGTCTCCATATCTATCGGCGTGGTGACCAACCGGGAAACCCAATACCAGGATTACCTGCAATTAGGCGAGGCTGCCGCCACAATCAAACAAAAATGTAAATTAACCTGGACAAGCTGCTATCATATTGCCTGAAATATTGGCCCAGGTGCGCTCAGAAGACAACAACCATTCTGAATTCTTAGGTTGTTGTCTTTTTTTATGCTTTCCATACATAAAAATAGCCGGAGTTCAAAAGATACTACTGAGAGGTTTTGTGACATCAGACTGATAAAATGCTGAAAGGCGGTAGAAAACATGAAGACAGCAAAGATTCTCAGGTATCTCTGGTTTGCGATATTTGCCCTGTTAATCGTCAGCGGCGGCTGCAACTGGTTTGGTGGCAAGAGTCCACAGCAAAAACCGACGCCGGGACAGACTCCCAAGCCTGGGTCCCAGCAGCAACAGTCTGCGGCCACCCAGTCCGAGCCGGAAATTACGGTCTATATGCATGAGACCGGCGAAAAGAGAAAAATGAAGCTGGAAGAATACCTGACCGGGGTGGTGGCCGGGGAAATGAAACCGGAATGGCCGGTAAACGCCCTGGCAGCCCAAGCGATTATTGCCCGTTCTTTTACCTTGCATGAGATTGAAACCAAAGGCGGCGTTCCGGAACGGGGTACGCAAGCCTCTACTGATATCAAGGAATTTCAGGCTTACAGCGCTCAAGCTATAAACGACAATATCAAAAAAGCGGTGGAAATGACCCGGGGCATGATTCTGACCTATCAGGGCAAACCGATTAACGCCTGGTTTCATGCCAGCGCCGGCGGTATTACTGCCACCGCCAAAGAGGGCCTGAACTATCAGGAGGCCGAACCTCCCTATATCCGTTCGGTACAGTCGCCGGATGATCTGGCTCCGGCGGATGTGAAACATTGGACCGCAGTTTTCACTAAACAGGAAGTTCTGGCGGCTCTCGCAAAAATCGGAAAATCAGTCAACCGCCTGGATAGCCTGGCCATTGGCGAAAAAGGACCATCCGGCCGGGTGACGACATTGAAGGTTAACGGGCAGGAAACCGTATCCGGTCCTAATCTGAGAGTAGCCTTGGACAGCATGAAGCTAAAGTCTATGCTGTTGGATAAAGTGGAGGTTTCCGGAAATAAGGTCTTTTTTAGCGGAAAAGGCTATGGTCACGGTGTGGGCATGTCCCAATGGGGCGCCAACAAGATGGCCGTTGATGGCAAAAAGCCGGAAGAAATCGCTCAATATTACTTTAAAGATGTAAAGATCGAAAAACGCTGGAAATAAGACCTTTAAAAAAATCATCTCCCCCCCAAAAAGCAGCCGGAATGATACCCGGCTGCTTTTCATAAGTTGCCTGTCCTGAGCGGCAGGCGGTTAAAAAGTCGGAGGTTTGTATGAGTTTCGATTCTATTCTCCATTTCATTTCCAATCTGATTCAGAAATTCCATCTCAGCCGTATCCCCGCTAAATTGATCTATTTACTGGTGAACTATATTGATCTGTGGCTGATGCTGGTCTTCTTTACCGTGGCCCTAGCATCCTGGCGCACGGCCGTCATCTACCGGAAAATCCCCCTGACCCAACGCGACGCTGCCTTTGCCGCCAAAACCGCCATGGGTTACGTGGTGTCAGCGCTGGTCTTATGGGTGGCATCCTTTATTTTGTCTTAATTCTATTCGTGCTCACCTATGCCTCGTATAATCACCTCCGCCGAGACATAGATAGGGATGGTCGGGAACACCTCGTCCCAGCGGTCTTTGACCGCGGCCCAGGCTTTGGGGTTATGAGCTTTCAGCTTGGTTTTCAAGTTGAAAGCGTCGGCGTTCATATCCTGTAGAAGTTTTTGGCTATCCTGAATATTTTTTACGATCTGCTTGGCCACGGTTTGCTCGACTTTCGGCAACTGCATCTGATTGCCCGATTTTTTGTCTTGGTCATCCAGACGCAGGGATTCGGCCAAGGTTCCCCGCATGGTGATGTTAAGGGTAAAGTAAATCTGACCGTTTACCATATGGGGTTCCAATTTAGTCCGGTGGTCGGACATCTCGAATGACCAGACATTGCCCGGGTGTTCCGGGCAATCAATGGTAATAGGTCCGGATTTGCTGGTGCCCCGTACATATTTAACGCCCCGGGTCATATATTCATCCAGGTAGCCGATGAACTTGCCGGCTTTTAAGAGGGCTAGCCCACCTACCTTTACCACTTTGCCGGCCAGATCGATGCGGGGGATGAGGGCCACGTTCCCGGCGTCCAGGGCCTGGCTGATATTGCCCAGGTCAGTGGCGGCGCCGGCGATATGAAAGGTTCGAGAGTGATTTTCCATGATATTGGCCAGAAAGATACCCCCTGCTTCGTCGGTAGGAGGAGTAAATTCCAGCAAAGAGCGGGCCTGGCCAGGAGTGATAAACACTTTGATCCGCCAGCGCATTTCCGGGTCCCGGAGCAGGAGATCAAACACAGGTCTGATTCCAGCCTGACGCACCACCGCCTCACTGAAGATTACTGTTTGCATATGTTCAAAGTAGATGGCTTTGCTGCTTTGCCCCAACATGTCGCGAATCATATCAAACATGGAAGCGCCGGTATCGGATATTATGAAAGTCTTGGACTCTTCCCCTCTCTGGGGGCCTCCAGAGGAAGAGGTGAATTTCAGGATCTGCAGGCTGAGACGATATTTTCTTTCGCCTGCTGTTTGGGTGTAGGTTTCCAGCGGGTTGATTCCCTTTTCATGGCCGCTCTGACCCGTTTCGTCCGCCAGATCGACGGCCATGGCCAGGACAAAGTGCCGGTCTTGAAGTTCCCGCAGGTCCCAGCAGCCGCCGCTAATCAGAGATAGCAATACAACCAGGGCGGCCAGGGCGGCCAGTGCTTTGGTCTGCCAGGGACAATTACGGGCCGGTCTTTTAGGTCCGGGTGCTGCTTTTTTCATCGGCTGACCACCTCCTTTGCAGTGATGCCAACAATAAGGTAAGGGGCACTATCAGGAAAGAATAAGCTTGGCCCAATCTGTTGGACATTGCATTGAAAGTCCGAAACACATCCGGGTCGTCCAAAAGAGTGGTTCCTACGAAGATGAGCGGTATCAGAAATAAGACAAAAGCCTGATGATTTTGATGGGACAAGGTCCTGCCGGCCAGTTTTCCGGCGCCGTATAAGACTAGAAGCACCGTGCCAAAAACCGTGGGAATCCAGAAAAATACCAGATAAGTTTCCAGGCGTTCCAGGAACAATCCGGGAAGCCGTACTGTCTTTACAGTAGTAATAGCGGGAAACTGCAGGTATTGGGTGGTTTCCGCCGCTAAAACGCCGATGGTCATCAGCATGGAAGCGACGTACACAGCGGTAAGAGCGGCAAAAGTCACTGCCAGAGCAGTTTCGGCTTTCACCTTGCCTTGCCTGACCATTGGCAGCAGGAGCGGAAGAAGTTCATAGCCAGAGTAGGCATCCAGGGACACCAGAGCACCACGGGCTACAGCCCCCCAACTCTCCGGCTGCAAAGGCAAAATGCGATCCAACTCAAAGTTAAGCATGCAGGAAAACCAGACTGTCAGCATAAAAGGGGTAATGCCAATCACTGTAATCTGAGTGATCCGCAGAATGACCCCCCAGGATTGAACAGCGCCATAGGTGCAGACAGCCAGCATGCTGGCTATGATGACTGGCTGGGGGGTCATATCAAACATGGTAAATGAAATGACATTGGCGAAAACACGCAGTATCAAGCTCAATTTTATAGCAAACATGCAGACCCAAAACCAGTTGAGAAGTCTGCCAACCGTTTTTCCCCAAATGCGCGGCATATATTCGTATAATTCTACGCCAGGAAACAGATTCCCCAACCGCAGCAACATATACGCTGCGGCGAAAGACAGGGCGCCGCCGGCCAGTGCGCTGAGCCAGGCCCATTGGCCGGCGGCCTGGGCCAGGTCCCTGGCCAGTGTGATGATGTTCACTCCCAGAATGATTTCGAAAATTACCAGGGCAAATTGATGCACTGACATAGAATCTTTTACCTGAAGATTGCTCTTATTCATCGCCCGGATCACCTGCCCTGACCGGATCCTGAGGACCGAATCGTCTGGCCCGGGAAGTCCGGAGCGGCGCCGGAGCGCGAATCAGCAAGTCTTTCCAGTCTGCCATGCTGGAAATATCGAATAATCCTCCCAGATAGGATTCGCCGAAGGGACGCATGGAGCACATAAAAACCAGGATAGTCAGAAAAGATATCATGACTCCGTATAATCCTAAGACAGCACCGGATATCAGGACCGGAACCCGCAAGAGGCGAATGGCTACGGAAAATTTATAGGAAGGCATAGCGAAAGAGGCAATGGCGGTAGTGGCAATGATCACTACCAGCAGAGGATTGACTAATCCGGCTTCCACCACAGTGGTACCGATGACCAGAGCCCCTACTACGCCTACCACGCCGGTTAATTTTTCCGGCAGACGGGTAATCGCTTCCTGGAGGATTTCCAGCAGGGCTTCCATGATGATGGCTTCGATAAACGAGGGGAATGGCGTGCGGACTCTGAGCTCGGCAATGGAGATGGCCAGGGAGGTAGGCAGCATGCCGGGATGATAGGAAACCAGAGAAATATAGATAGCCGGCAGATAGACCCCGATAAAGGCGGCGACATAGCGGGTAATACGAATGACACTGGCCCCCAGGGCGGGACCCGCATAGTCATCAGCGCTTTGCAGATGGCAGTGCAGTGTGGTGGGAATAATTAAGGCATTCGGGGTATTGTCGAGCAAAATCGCCAGCCTTCCTTCATAGATGGAGGCCACGACATTATCCGGCCGTTCAGTTGCCTGGGCCTCGGGGAAAGGGGACCAGGTCCGGGAGGATAAGTATTCTTCAAGGGTGTTGGAATACAGGATAAGGTCGATTTTAATGGCCTTCAGACGGCTTTCCACATCTTCCAGCAGGCCCGGTTTAATCAGATTGGCGCAATATACTAGGGCCAGGGAGGTATGACTGCGTTCTCCCAGATGGAGCAGCCGGACTTTTACATTGGTATCCCGGGTACGGCGGCGAATGAGGGCGATATTGTCCGTCAGGGTCTCATTAAAGGCATCGCTAGGTCCCAGGATTACACTTTCTATTTTCGAACTGTTAATGCCGCGTTTTGCATTTTTGGGAATATGGATGGCGATGGATTCGGCGTACCCATCCAGGAAAAGCAGCACGCTGCCGGACATCATCATTTGAATGGCGTCAGAGGCTTGTTCCGGCAGTGAGACCGCATTGGCCGATAAGACAGAGGAAACAGCCCTTTCCGGGGTGAGAGGGAGAGAGGCGTTATAGGTTATGAGCGGGAATATTACAGTTTCGTCCAATAATTCTGAATGGATCAATCCCATTAAATAGACCAGCAGCACATTATGGCCGCCGGACACAAAACGACGATAGCGAACGTCCATGCTGTCCCGCAGCAGAGTTTCCAGCAAATGCTGATTGGTGCTGAGATTTGTTGTGAAAGCGAAGGGCTGATCTTTGGCAGCGGTTAACCGGCGGAATTTGGCTGACAGTTGGGCCAGCTCTTCGCCGAGAAGGGCTGAACGGTGGGTGAGGCGGCGCAGGAGAGTCAGTTGTTCGCTCAGTCGGAAAAAAGAGTTCTGCCGGGATACAGCTGACAGCTTTTTCGGTTTTGGTCGCGACGGATTCTTCATGCCACGGATCCCTCCCTTCGTCTTTTATCCTGAATAGTATAACTGGATTTTTCCTTAAAAATTCCGGTTCTGAGCCTGCTTTCCTCTGCATATAGATAGTTGAAATAACTGTTACAGGGGGAAAAGACATGCCGGTAGGCGATAAAACTCCAACTCCGCAATGGCGGCATCAGATTGTGATGGTGGATCGGGAAGAGATGACCATTGACGGCGTTGTCAATTTGGGCAGCTTTGACGATCATGAGATTATCCTGGAAACCGAGCAGGGAGGCCTCTTAATCAGGGGTGAGTCCCTTAACATTAAACAACTCAATCTTGATAATGGCCATATCATCGTGGAAGGGTATGTGGTAAGCCTTTCCTATGAAGAGGAAGGCAAATCAAAAAAAGGATTGCTGGGCAGGTTGCTGAAGTAAATGAACGAGCAGCTGCATACCTTTATGGTGACTGTGGCCATCGGGGCAGGACTGGGAATCCTGTATGACTTTTACCGGGTGGGGAAAAGGGCGCACCGGCTGCGCAATCTACTAACCGCCGCCGGTGATTTGCTGTACTGGCTGGTTGCCACCGCAGCCGTCTTTTTTACCCTGCTGTATTGCAATTGGGGGGAATTGCGGCTTTATGTTTTTTTAGGCTTGGCAAGCGGCGCCTTCCTTTATTTTCGTTTTCTCAGTTTATATCTGGTAAGGGGTTTGATATTCATCGGAAGGATATGCCGGCGAATTCTTCAGTATGTGACCGCCATCATTTACTATTTTGCAATCAGGCCGGTATTTTGGATTTTCAATTTCGTTGGCTATCCTTTCCGGCTGGTGCATAGGGGCGCCAGGCGCTGGCGGCGTAGTCGGCGGCCACCTCCGTCTAAGTCATAATCTGTGAATCTTCATAAGTAAATTTATAACAAAGAGGAAATCTTTGTGAATCGGCGAATATATCTTTCATTGCAATAGTGCAGTAAGTTTGAGTAAGTTGGTGATAAAAGTGCAAATGCGTCGAAAATACAGAATTAATTGGTTCAATGCGATTTTAGTCGCCTTTGCCGCCTATTTTTCGTATTTGATTATCGGACAACAAGTCGAATTGTTTATTGCCAAGCGCTCGGCTGAAGTCGCCCAAGCGCAGTTCGAACAGGCCAGGCAGGTGAACCGGGCCCTGCAGGAAGAAAAAGCGAGGCTGTCCAATCTGCAGTATATTGAAAAGTTAGCCAGGGAAGACTTGGGGTTGGTAAAGCCGGGTGAAATCCCCTATATTCCGATGGAAAAATAACCGGTTAAAATTCGTGGAGTGGCCTTTTACGGTCGGCTCCTTGACACGTTTTTGCCCGCAAGAGTATAATATGAATGCACGAAGAAAAGTTTTAAGGAGGATTTTTGATTAGTATGTCCATTGAAATTGGCAGTGTTGTTGAGGGAGTTGTGACAGGTATCACCAACTTCGGCGCCTTTGTAGAACTGCCGGGAGGTAAGGTCGGTCTGGTCCATATTTCTGAGGTTGCTGACGTGTATGTCCGTGACGTCAAAGATTTTCTCAAAGAACAGGACAAAGTCAAAGTCAAGGTTTTATCCATTGACGATCGTGGCAAGATTGGATTATCCATTAAGCAGCTTCAGGCTCCAAGAACACCTGCCAATGAGCCAAGAAGACAGGGTCGCCCCAACACTGTATCCTTTGAAGACAAGTTAAATAAGTTTTTAAAGGACAGCGACGAACGATTGATGGATTTACGGCGTAATACCGAGTCCAAGCGCGGTGGTAGAGGTTCTGCCCGCAAGGCTGAGTGATTTAGCATTTATTTATAAGATATAGTGGTATTGGTTCGACAAAATCCTATACTGTATATTCGTTTTCGGCAATCATTGTTTGATAAGACCACAGTGGCTCTCGCGGCTTCTGTGGTTTTGTTTTGCTTTGACGAAAGACTGTAAAAAACTGTAGAAAACAAAAGAAAACAAAGCCTATCCCACTGCTCTAATTAGACAAATTTTAATATGGAATTTTGTGTAAAATTAAGATGCGATTAAATCTGGGAGTGGAGATAATGGCAATAGAAACTACGGTAAAAGGAACAGTTATCAGCTTGCCTCAGGCAGCAGAGGTGCCGGGCATAAATCATGTCTCTGTGTGGACAAGCCTGGCGGCGGGAATTCGCGGCTCTTTGGCGGCTTTATTTCATTGGGATTATGTATTGATGAATCTGCTGGGGTTTTTGTTGGGACGGGTTTTGATCATGAATGAGTTGGCGCCTTTTGGCCTGGCGTATTTTCTGGCTATGGCCAGGACGTACCGTCCTCACAGTCCGGCGATTGGCTTGTGGGTATTGGCAGGGGCTTTGACTGCCGGCTATTATATTGAGGCAACACTGTACTGCGCCTGTATGATCCTGTACTTTTTCCTGACCGATGCCTATAACCGGCTATATCCAAGGCTGAGAATCATGCCGCTGCTGCTCTTTTTTAGTTCTGTCGCCGGCGTTCTGATTGCGTTTTTTTGGTCAGAGCTTTTACCGCACCACCTGTTGCTGTTCTTATTTAACATCCTGGCCGGTTCGGTCCTGACCATGATCTTTATCTACACGGTTCCGGTGCTGTCGCCTCACTATCGGCGGCAGGTGACCCAGGAACAGCTGGTAGGTGCTATTATTTTGCTGTCAGCCGCTATTGCCGGTATCGGCAGTTTGGAAGTGTATCAGTACAGTATCCGCAATATCGCCGGCAGCTTCTTTATCATGGCCTTAGCCCTCCAGGGGGGAGTAGGAACCGGGACGGCCATCGGCGCGGCGGTGGGAATGGTGATCGGCTTAATGGATCAGACGGCGGCTATGGCTGTAGCTTTGTATTCTATAGCCGGACTGCTGGCCGGTACTTTTAATGTATTTGGCAAGATTGCCGTGGCTTTGGGTTATTTGGGCGGTTGTCTCATTGCGATTTCCGGTTTTTATCAGGGGGATCGTCTGTTAACCGGCATGGGCGAAGCTGCCGTTGCTTCCCTGTTTTTTCTCATCTTGCCGTCTTATTGGTGGACGGCCCTGCGCGGCAAGGCTGCCGCTGCCAATCCGGCGGTGCCTCAGCTGGTTTCCGGCCAGCTGTTACAGCAAAGCGGCGAAAAGTTGCGCAATATTGCCGGTATGTTTCAGGAATTGGCGGAATCCCTTGTTTCTGACCGCAAACAGGCGGCAACCAGGGTGCCGGAACAGGAATTGGGGCGGATTATTGCCTCTATCGGTGATCAGGTCTGTAAAGACTGTGTACAGCGGGATATTTGCTGGGAAGAAAATTTTTACCGGACTTATCAGGCGATACTGGACTTGGTAGCTGAGGCCCAGAGTGCCAAGATTGAGGAGCGCCGCCTGCCGAATTATTTACAGGAGGTCTGCCGGCAGAAGAATCAGATGCTGACAACAGCTCTAATGGTGACTGAACCTTACCGGATCAGCAGTGTGTGGCAGAAAAAGATGCTGGAAAACAAGCGAATCCTGGCGGAACAAATGAAAGCCACCAGCGATATTATTGGCCAACTGGCCTTTGCGATCCAGCGTACTCCTCAGTATGACCGGGCAGCGGCGGCGGTGATCGCCGAACAGGCAGCTATTCACGAATGCAATCTGGAAAATGTGCGAGTGAGCGGCCGCTATGGGTCCCTGCTGGTGGAAGGAACAAAGCAGCCTTGCAGCGGCAATCAGGAATGCCGCAATGTATTGCAGCCTCTGGTATCTCAGGTGATGGGAATGAATCTGGCAGTGGAAAGCGAATGCGGCAACAAAGGGTTGCAGCGAAAATGTAAACTGGTCATGCGGACGATATGCCGCTTTGCCGTGGAAGTGGGAATGAGTTCCGTGGCCAAAGGCCATGAGACAGAGTCCGGTGATACGTATAGTGTTACAGCCATCGGTCAGGAAAAAGTCGCTCTTATACTGAGCGATGGTATGGGGAGCGGCCAGAGGGCGGCAGGGGAAAGCCGCACTGCCGTTCAAATGGTGGAGCGCCTCTTAACCGCCGGTTTTGAGGTGGATACAGCCGTTAGGACAGTCAACTCTATGCTGCTGCTGCGACTTTCCGGGGAGTCTTACGCCACTATGGATATGGCGGTAGTGGATCTGTACTCCGGGGAAACCGAATTTTTAAAAGTAGGCTGTTCCGCCAGTTTCGTCAAGCGGGTGCGGGAAGTGTTTACCATCGAAGCGGCAGCTGTCCCCATGGGTATTCTGCAGCATACGGAAATTGAGCTGGTCAAATATATTCTGGCCCCGGGCGATATTATGGTGATGGTCAGCGACGGCGTGGCCGACGCAGCCAGGCGCAAGAACGACAAGAAAGACTGGGTGGCCCATTTCCTGCGCCTGACCGCCAGCGATAATCCCCAGGAAATCGCTGATCTTCTGCTGCGTCAGGCTCTGGAATACAACGGCAAATACGCGACCGATGACATGACGGTATTAGTGGCCAAGCTGGTGGAATGCGTTCCGGAAACAGACTCCCTTTGATGCAAAAATCCAACCTGCTTCATGTGCAAGCAGGTTGGATTTTTCATGAGTGGCTATCAGAGAATCAGAGTCATATCAAACCACTGAGCGCCGCCGTGGGTGGATTTCGAGATTCCGTTATTTACATAACCAAAGGATTCATAGTAATACACCAATCGGTCTTTGCAGGTTAGAATGACGCTTTGACGGCCTGTCTCCCTGGCTGCCTGGATAAAATGGCGCATCAACTGAGCTGCAATTCCCTGTTTGCGGTATTCCGGCATTACATTCAGGCCGAAAACGCTTAGGTTTCTAGCGTCCGGGACATGATGCTGGGTACTGTGAAACATTTCATCATAGATCACAGAATTATTGGTGGCGCAGCCGTTGATGAATCCAATCAGGGTTCCGTTTATTTCAGCTACCAGGAAAGATTCGGGAAAAGCGGCGATCCTTGCTATGAATGATTGCTTTGAGGCAGCCTCAGCCGGAGGAAAACAGGCTGCCTCGATTTCGGTCACCCGGTCCAAATCTTCGGGGCGAACGCTTCGGACGATTACTTCTGACATGATATTCTCTCTTTCATCATTATTTCAAAATATTGTAGTTCACATTAAATTTATTATATCATGGATCCCTGAAAATGGGGAATTCTACAGGGGAAAACAAGAGCAGGAAGGAAACGGATTCCTGTTAGGAGAAATATATTCCGGAAAAAAGGAGGCGCAGGCTGTGAAGCAACAAGACGGGAAACAAGGGGCAGGCATGCCGCGAAATAATCACCAGGCCGACGTTTTGCTTGGACAAGTCCGCCAGTATATTCAACAGCACAGCCTGCTGCAGCCGGGAGACCGGGTGATCGTCGGCTGCTCAGGCGGAGCGGATTCGCTGGCCCTCCTGGATATCTTGCACCGGCTGCGGGATGAATTGGCAATAGAGATGGCGGCAGCCCATGTTGATCACATGTTCCGCGGTGAGGAATCCGCGGCGGATGCCCGCTTTGTAGCCGATATCTGCCGCGAATACGGCCTGGTCTGCTATCAGACCGCGATTGATGTACCGGCATATATCAGGACAAGCGGCTTGTCGGCTGAGGATGCGGCCCGTCAACTGCGCTACCGCTATTTGCATCAGGTGGCTTCTCGGTGGGGCGGCGCCAAAATCGCCACCGGTCATCATGCCGATGACCAAGCCGAGACGGTACTGATGCATTTATTGCGGGGAGCCGGCAGCCAGGGGCTGAGCGGAATACGCCCTCTGGCGGCAGGAATTATCCGTCCGCTGCTGGCCGCCAACCGCTGCCGGATTGAAGAATACTGCCGAAGCCGTCAACTTTTCTGGCGTACCGACAGTTCCAATTTAAAGACTGATTACCGGCGCAACCGGATTCGGCTGAGTATTATGCCGCAACTGACGGATTTGATGCAGGCGGATGTAGCGCGGCAGATCTGCCGCAGCGCTGAGATTTTGGCCGGTGAATCGGATTTCATCCGCAAACAGGCCGAAGGCCTTTGGCCTCACCTGGTGCAGGAAGAGGACGATGTGCTGCTTTTGGACATCAACCGTTTTCATGACCTTCATCCGGCTTTAAAGCGACAGGTAATCAGGCTCATCCTGGAAAAAAAACGCGGTTTGACAGGAATCTCCTTCGATCATGTGGAAGTACTGATTCAGATGGTCGATTGCTGGCAGGTGGGGACGAACTATATCCTGCCAGGAGGTTTACGTGTCAAAAAGGATTACCGGCAGGTTGGCTTCGGCTATGTCGGGCAGGATTCAACAAAGCCGGGATTGACAATCGGTATTGCCATCAAGGTGCCGGGAATGACGTCAGTATCACAGTTGGGACTCACAGTTTGCAGCGAGCTTCACCGGGAAGAACCGGCAGTTCCGAAAACAGATCGAATGAACACGGCAGTATTTGATCTACAGGCGTTGACCTTACCGGTATATATCCGGACCCGCCTGCCGGGAGATCGTTTTACTCCTCTTGGAATGTCCGGCAGCAAAAAAGTAAAGGATTTTCTTATTGATGCCAAAATTCCAAGCAACAAGAGAGACCGGGCGCCGGTTTTTTATGATGCTACCGGCCGGATTTTTTGGCTGGGGGGGATGCGCACTTCAGAATACGGAAAAATTACAGCCGCAACCCGCGAGTTTTTGCATATTAGTTTACACGATGCACAGGAGGATGACGAAAGACAATGAATATGATCGATGATATTAAAGAAGTACTGATTGACGCCGGGCAATTGGCAGAGCGAGTGAAGGAACTGGGAGAGGAAATCACGATCGACTATGCCGGCAAAGAGATACTGATGGTTGGAGTGCTGCGGGGAGCTGTTATTTTTATGTCGGATTTGGCCAGGGCCGTTCAAGTGCCGGTGGCTATTGACTTTATGGCTGTTTCCAGCTATGGCGCCTCTACATCCTCCAGCGGGGTTGTCCGCATCTTAAAGGACCTGGATGAGGATCTGAACGGCAGGCATGTTTTAATTGTCGAAGATATTATTGACTCCGGGCTGACTCTGAATTATTTGGTAGACAACTTAAAAGCGCGCAATCCGGCCAGCCTGAAACTCTGCACTCTGCTGAATAAGCCCAGCCGCCGTAAGGCAACTGTTCATGTGGATTATAACGGCTTTACCATCCCGGATTATTTTGTTGTGGGCTATGGACTTGATTTTGACGAAAAATACCGTAATCTTCCCTATATCGGAATTTTAAAACCGGCAGCTTATCAAAAGTAATCGGCGCATATATTGTAGTATCGGTCAGATACTAGACTTACGCGATTCTTGTCATGACTGTCGTTTCTATGCTATAATGTTATCCTGTGGATATCATAGCCAGATGCTGGCCGACGCTTCATTACGGCGCGGCAGTTCCTAAAGCCGGAATTTGCTGCACAAGCAAGTGACCGCAGGAGCAGCAGCGCAGATGGACTTTTTGCAGCAATCTTACAGATGTCCCTGGTCGGTCCAGCGAGAGGAGGGCACCCTGATTGAATAAATTTTTTCGCAACGTGAGTTTCTATTTGTTAATTATCCTTATCGCCCTTTGGATAATTGAGTCTTATTCCTCACGTACTGCGCCAACGCAAGAACTTAGCTATACCCAGTTTCTGCAGCTGGTGGAAGATCAGAAAGTGGAGCGGGTTACCATCGAAGAGAATAAAATTGAGGGAAAACCCAAAGACGGACAGGCGTTTGAGCTAATCGTTCCCGATGACCCAACCCTGATTAGCACGCTGCGGGCGAAAAACGTTGAGATCAAGGCGAAACGGCCGCCTCAGCCACCTTGGTGGACGACCGCTCTCTCGTCGATTCTGCCGATTCTTCTCCTGATTGGTGTTTGGTTTTTTATTATGCAGCAAACCCAGGGGGGCGGCAACCGAGTGATGTCCTTCGGTAAATCCCGGGCCAAACTTCACGGCGAGGATAAAGTCAAAGTCACTTTTTCCGATGTGGCTGGTTGTGACGAGGCTAAAGAAGAACTGGTGGAAGTCGTCGAATTCTTAAAGCATCCCAAGAAGTTTAATGATCTTGGTGCCCGCATTCCCAAGGGCGTGCTGCTGTTTGGACCTCCGGGTACAGGCAAGACGCTGCTGGCGCGGGCAGTGGCCGGCGAAGCCGGCGTACCGTTTTTTAGCATCAGCGGCTCGGATTTTGTGGAAATGTTCGTCGGGGTCGGTGCTTCCAGAGTGCGGGACCTGTTCGAGCAGGCCAAGAAAAATGCTCCTTGCATTGTGTTTATTGATGAGATTGATGCAGTTGGCCGGCAGCGCGGTGCCGGTCTCGGCGGCGGCCATGACGAACGGGAGCAGACTCTGAATCAATTGTTAGTTGAAATGGACGGCTTTGGGGTCAATGAAGGGATTATCATCATTGCCGCCACCAACCGTCCGGATATTTTAGATCCGGCCTTGCTCCGGCCCGGTCGTTTTGACCGGCAGATTACCGTAGACCGGCCGGATGTGAAAGGTCGTCTGGAAATCCTGAAAGTTCATGCCAAAGGCAAGCCCTTGGCGAAAGAAGTCAATCTGGATGTGCTGGCTCGCCGGACTCCCGGTTTTACCGGCGCCGATCTGAGCAACCTGGTGAATGAGGCGGCGCTCTTAACGGCAAGGCGCAATAAGAAACGCATCGAGATGAGCGAGCTGGAAGAATCAGTGGAACGGGTTGTTGCCGGTCCGGAACGCAAAAGCAAGGTTATCAGCGACAAGGAAAAGAAACTCACTGCTTATCATGAGGCCGGCCACGCTCTGGTGGGCATGATGCTGACCCACACTGACCCAGTGCATAAAGTGTCTATCATTCCCCGGGGGCGCGCCGGCGGCTATACCTTGATGCTGCCGAAAGAAGACCGCTATTACGCTACTCGGTCCGAACTCCTGGATCAGTTGAAAACCCTGTTAGGCGGCCGGGTGGCCGAAGCCCTGATCCTCGGTGAAATCTCCACTGGCGCTCAAAATGACCTGGAACGGGCTACTGAACTGGTGCGCAAGATGATTACCGAGTACGGGATGAGTGATACCATCGGCCCTATTACCTTCGGCAAAAGGCAGGAACAGGTATTCCTGGGACGGGATATTTCCCGGGACCGGAACTACAGTGAAGAGGTGGCCTACTCCATCGATAAGGAAGTCCGCCGCTTCATCGAGGAAGCCTATAATCAAACCGAAGAAATGCTTAAAACCAATGTGGATAAACTGCATTTGATTGCTGAAGCGCTTTTAGTGCGGGAAACACTGGAAGCCGGACAGCTTGACCAACTTCTCAAAGAAGGTAAAATTACCGACAAACCTGTGCCGGAGAACGACTCTACAGCGAATGCCAACGAGGAGCCGAAAGTTGAAGACACGGCAGACGAACAGGTACCGCCTAACACCAATCCGGATCACAGCGGCTCTACGCCCAAGATCGTCTATGTCAGCCGACAGGAGGATGGTACATTATGGGGCAGGAACAAACGGTAAAACCACTAAGCGTGGGTTTACGCGGCGAAGCGGAAAGCAAAGTCACTTCCGAATTGACTGCTGAGCGATTTGGCAATGCCGGCGCCCCCGTATATGCCACTCCGATGCTGGCGGCTCTCATGGAACAGGCCGCCATCGCGGCGGTGAGCCAAGCATTGCAGCCCGGACAAGGCACTGTGGGGACCAGACTGGATATCAGCCATCTGGCTGCAACCCCGGTAGGCATGTCGGTTAGGGCTGTGGCCACTCTTACCGAAATTACCGGAAAAAAACTGGTGTTTGCGGTGGAGGCTTACGACGACCTGGAAAAAGTCGGCCAGGGACAGCATGAGCGGTATATCATCCAAACCGAACCGTTTTTCAATAAGATTGCGGCAAAAGGCAAAAAATAATGAAGATGATTCGGCAGGATACTTCCTGCCGAATTTTTATATGAAGCGATGGGAAAGGATATGATACGAATGAGTGTACAATTTACAATCGCTGCTAAGTGCTCACCGGAAGAAAAAATGCTGGCCATGGTGGAACGGGCCGGATTGAAAGGGGTCGAATTGTATACTGATGATGCGATCATCCGGCAAGCCGATTCTGCCGGCGCCCTTTGCGCCAAATTTCCTTTCCGCTATGCTGTGCATGCACCTACATCCGGCTATGCTCCGACAGCGCTGGCTGAGTTTGTACAGGCAGTGAAGCCTGAAACGGTGGTGTTTCATAATATCTATTGGGATGATGAATGGCCGGAACTGATTCAGGCATTTGATAAGCTGCCGGTAAAGCTCTGCCTGGAGAATATGTCTGACATTCACGAGGCCGAAAAGTATATCCGGCGGTTTGGCATATCTCGCTGCCTGGACTTTGAACACTACCAGATGCAGCATGGCGGGTTTCCTTCCGGCGGCGCTACGCCTCTGATGCGGCAGACGGCTCATGTGCATCTTACAGGCTACACTGCCGGCTCGGAGCGCTGGCATACCCCGATTCATCATGCGCCGGAGCAAAACGGAAGGATTCTCGATTTGCTGGTCAGAGCAGGCTATAGCGGTCTGGTGGTGTCGGAAGCCAATGTAAAGCATCAGACCCAGGAAGAATTTGATGCATTGGTAGAGTTCTGCCGTCCCTGGATGCGGTAGAGGCCGTTGAAAAGGGTTCATCTGCGTCACTTCAGCCCCCTGTGGGCGGGCTCATTCAGAAAACATTCCTTTTCTCACTAGTACGGCATC
>NZ_AFGF01000052.1 GCF_000219125.1 Acetonema longum DSM 6540 | reverse complement strand
TTCGGGCTGCTGCATGGTAAGAACGTTCAAAAATACCAGAGACTGCCGCAGATGATGATTTGCACCAAAGGCGCTCAATCCGCCGGGCGATACACTTACAACCGCACCCGGTTTGCCGTTCCAAATGCTTTGACCATAAGGTCTTGACCCCACATCCAAAGCATTCTTTAAAACAGGCGGCACAGAGCGGTTGTACTCCGGCGTTACAAAGAGCACACCGGTATACTGCTTCATGGTTTCGCGAAAAGTTGTCCATGGCGCGGGAGTAATACCCTCATCGTCAAAATCCTGATTGAACATTGCCAGTTGCCCGATATCAACCTCTTCCAGTGTCAGGCCTGCCGGCGCCAGAGACATCAAGGCTTTAGCCACCTTTCGGCTAAAAGAATCCTTTCTGAGACTTCCTACAATAACGGCGATTTTTACGTTTGCCATACTCTTCACTCCTTTTCTCCTCATTACAAGTATTGATATGTTTTTATGCGATCATCACCAAAAAGGCAGATGGATTATTGCCAGGGGAAAATAGCATTACTCGAACAAATAGCTGGTCATTGATAAAGATCCCAACGTACAGGCCTCGTTATAAATGGAGAGCCTGTCTGCTGCTTCCGAAGCTCCCAGCACGTAAAGCAGTGGATAAAAGTGGTCGGGCCGGTGAAATGCCAGACCGGCTGATGAACCGGCAGATTGATAATGAATGACGTCCTGATATTCCCGGGCGAGTATTTTCTCTTTAATATATCCATCGAATTCGACTGCCCAGGAGTACCCGCCGTCCATTTCCCAATTCACGCTGGACAGATTATGTACAACGTTGCCGCTGGCAAAGATCAATACCCCTGCCTCTCGCAGACGCCGCAATTCAGACCGATCTGAAAATGAACTTCCGCGCCTGCATTTCTGTCTAAACTTAGCTGATAAACAGGAATGTTTGCCTCCGGGTACATTTTACAAAGTACTGACCAAGTGCCGTGATCGATTCCCCAGCTATGATCAAATTCTACTTTACGGGAGATTAAGTCTTTCGTAATCCGTGCCAGTTCCGGCGCTCCTGGGACATTATACGTCACCTTATACAGGTCATCGGGAAAGCCACACATGTCATATACCGTTCTTGGCTCTTTTACGTCATTCAATTTGCTGCCGTCCGTATACCAATGGGCGGATACCGCTAGAATGGCTGCCGGTCGCGGTATCTTACCGGCTATTTCCTGCCAGCCTCTGGTGTATTGATTGTTTTCAATCGCATTGAGCGGCGACCCATGCCCTACAAACAGCAAGGGCGCCTTAGCTGGAGTTGTCATGATTCATATCTCCTTCCGGAAGTATTTGCTGTTTCCTTAAATCATATTACCCCCGACTTGCATTGGACACAGAAAAACTGATCTTTTTGAGCAGATGAATCGCTTGTTCCTTTTCTTCAGAATTAAGGCCTTCCAGCGCCGTTGCAATGGCCAGATAATGTCCGGGCAAGATTTCGGACATTCTTTTCCTGCCGGCTTCCGTGATTTCAGCATAAATAATGCGGTGGTCTTTTTCGCAAGGGTTGCGGACGATCAGGCCTTTCTTCTCCAGCTTGTCCATTACATACGTTATCGTGCCACTGGTTATCAAAATAAAATTGCCGATCTGCTGCAATGGATGGGCACCCTTATGGAACAAGAATTCCAGCACTCCAAACTCCGTCGGATTCAGTCCATAACTGTCGATATTGCGCAAATACTTAAGGCTGCCGCAGAAGTTATAAATACTGAAGGCGTCCTTTCTTTGACTTTGGAAGCGGTTGCAAAAAAAGCGGCCGTTAGCAAAGGTGGTTTATTGTATCATTTTCCCAATAAAGATGCTCTATTGGAAGGGATGGTTGATTATTTAACGCAAAGTTTTGTTCATGGAATACATTCTGCTGTTAATGCAGACCCGTGTGAAAAGGGGAAATGGATTAGAGCATATACAATACTAACTTTTACTCAAATTAATGCGGAGATGAATACAGCCTTTTTAGCAGCTGCTGCAACAAATCCAGAATTATTAAAGTCCATGGCTGAAAGATTCCAAGCATTGCACGTACATATTGAGAATGACAATATTGACCCCATTCTTGCGACTATTGTCAGACTTGCAGCTGATGGTATGTATTTTAATCAGTTATATGGCATGGATTTACAAGAAGATATTCGAGAAAAAATCTTAGACCAATTAATTACTTTAACCAGAGGTGAAAACCAATGAGCGGGTATATATATTTGGCAGTAGCAATCGTTTTAGAGGTCTTTTCTACATCTATGATGAAATATTCAGCAGGTTTTACGAAACTTTATCCGAGTATTGCTTTTGCTGTGGGCATGAGTGCTTCTTTTTATATAGTTGCTCAAGCAATGACTACCATTCCCCTGAATATTACCTATACAATCTGGGCTGGGATGGGAACCGTTTTAACAGCGTTAGTAGCTGTTTTTATTTGGAAAGAGCCCATTAACGCATATAGCGGTTTGGGAATAGCATTTATTGTTATCGGTGTTGTATTGCTTAACTTAAAAGGGCCAGCGCATTGAATATTGGCTCCAGTGGCAAAGTGACCCTGAGGAGATAAGCCGATGACATTAGATTTTTTATTAAGGTAGATTGGAGAAGTGTAATGGGGAATACGGATAAGTTTGAAATGATAGCTAATCTATATGACACTCCAGAAAGAATCCAAATTGCAAAGGCATCATCAAGTGCCATTCGTGAATATTTAGGTGATGCTAAAAATAAGAATGCTATTGACTTTGGGTGCGGAACCGGCCTGGTTGGAATGAATTTGCTAAACGATTTCAATGCTATGCTTTTTCTGGATACATCACAGAATATGATTCACCAAATAAAGCAAAAAATCTCGGATTTTAATATACAGAATGCAGCTACATTATGCTTTGACTTTGAAAAAGATAGTTTTTCCAATTTACATGCTGACTATATTTTTATGGCGCAGGTTTTACTCCATATTCATGATGTGACATTAGTTTTATCAAGGTTATATGAGGTTCTAACAAAAGCGGGCATTTACTCATTGTAGATTTTAATAAAAATGAAAAAATCGTTTCAGATATAGTTCATAACGGATTTGATCCGATAGAATTAACTGATACTATGAAAAAAATAGGATATAGGAATATTCAATCTAAAACTTTTTATACTGGAAGTAAAATATTCATGGGACATGATGCATCTCTATTCATTCTTGACTCTCAGAAATGAGGCATTGGCATCTCAAACTACAGAAGGCTGTACATATTTAAAAAAGGGTTAAATATGATAAATATCCATATTAATAACATTAAGTCCATCGGCGTAAAAATCCGCTGACTCCAAGCCTTGTTTTTTACCAAAATTCCCATTCAGACTAAAACCTGCGGCAAGCTCTGATTTTTCAAATGCTTACGTTGCCGGCTGCCGATGACTTTAAAGCGTTCACCCCAACACGGACAGGGAATTTGCTCTATGCTCCTCGCAAAAAACACCAGACTGGCTCTTTTCAACAAGTTCATAATTTGTTACAATGTTCATATCATCTAACTGGTGACGCCCCTGGTATTACTGTTTGCGGCGGTAGTACATATCAGGGGCGTCTTTGCCTTTTCCGCGATATGGTCATTATATTGCAAGCTTACACGCAACTGGCGGACAGTTTTCGTTCATCGTGGCGTTCAAAAAAACGTGGCTATTAGGAGGAATCTCAAATGCAAACAAAAACGAAAAAACTAACGGTACTCGCCATGTTAAGCGCATTTGCTTATATTGTGATGATGGTTGGTCGGATACCCGTTGTACTATTTTTAAAATACGACCCTGCAGACGTTATTATCACAATCGGCGGTTTTTTGTATGGGCCATTAGCAGCATTTACTATGTCAGCAGTGGTTTCATTTGTTGAGACGTTTACGGTAAGTAATACTGGCATCATTGGATTGGTTATGAATATCATTTCAACTTGCTCATTTGCTTGTACTGCTTCATTCATATACAAAAGCAAGCGCACATTAACGATGGCAATTATCGGACTTATAACAGGCTGGTTGCTTACAACCGCTGTCATGCTTCTCTGGAACTATTTCATTACTCCTATTTATATGGGGGTCCCCCGCGAGGAGATAGCCAAACTTTTGATTCCTGTATTTCTACCTTTCAATTTGCTTAAAGGAGGTCTCAATGCAGCTATAACAATGCAATTGTATAAGCCCATTAAGAAGGCATTATGCAAATCACACTTGATGCCAGTGGCTGAAGAAAAGACAGCAACCACTGATAAAGTGAATATTGGTGCAATGCTTGTATCTTCTTTTATTATCACTACCTGTGTTTTACTGATTCTTGTTTTCCAGGGTGATATTTAATACTTAGAGGTACCTGGTTCGGCAGTCGGTAGCTTTTTACGATGGCCATTATAATGCTCCCCAATCATACTCGTTTTACTTTTGCTTATGAAAAGTCTCCCGCTCCTACAGCACGCCTACACCTAATCCACTGATTCCCCCTGGGGAGACGAGGCTTTCCAAAGGCTACAGAGGCAGATAAGCCTGTCTTTCTATTAGGTATAGCTTACTATGATCGAGTTGGCGTAGACTAACCATTTCCAAGGCAGTTATCCTTGATGGCTTCCGGCCATTATTTGTGGGCAGGTAATCGGGGATCTAACCTTTGCTTGCCTTAATTAGGGTTTTGTTTAGGTTCGCCATTGAAAAGATGTATCGGTTTCGCCCGGCGCCAAGACCGGCATATTAAAGAGGTAACGTGATAATTAGCCATACGACAATGGCAGAAACCCATGTTTGCATGTAATTAAATAGAAATCTATAGTTTGAAATTATTCTTGCGAGCACGCTTATGGATTTAAACTCCTTTGCCGAAATAGATAAAAACAATGACTGCCGCCAATATTAACCGATAGATTGCAAATATCGCAAAATTATGTCTTTGAAGATATTTCAGCAAAAAGCCAATGGAGAGGAAGCCAACCAGTGCTGAGGTGAGTATACCTACGAAAAACAAAGGGTTGCCAATGTTGTGAATGATATTAGGCGTATGCCGCAGTGCAGCACCGGCGATAATCGGCGTTGCCAGTAGAAAGGAAAATTTGGCGGCGGCTTTCCGTGTAAATCCTAATAGGCGTGCTGTAGTCATCGTTATGCCGGAACGTGATACTCCAGGAATGAGCGCTAATGCCTGTGCGGTGCCAATGAAAAGGGCCTGCATGAAGGTTATCCCGTTGAGAGTGGTTCTTTCCTCCATTTTCTTGTCTGCATAGTAAAGAATCACTCCCATAATAGCAAGGCCGCCGGCAATGATAAGGGGCTGTGAACGAAAAATTTGTTCGATTTTGGACTCTAAAGCAAGACCGGCAAGAGCGCCGGGAATTGTGGCTGCTACCAAATACCAAAACATTTTTCCTTGTTTTGTCTCTAACCCTTTAGTTAAACCATCTTGAATCAGTTCCAGCCAGTCTCGAAAGAAGTAAATGAGTACTGCCGCCAGCGTTCCCAGATGGAGAGCCACATCAAGATCGACATCAATATTGCCACCGGTTTGCCCAATGACAGTTTCCCAATTAAATAGCCAGCGAACAAGAATCAAGTGTCCTGAACTGGAAATCGGCAAAAACTCGCCTAATCCTTGGACAATGCCTAACACTACTGCAATAAACCACAACATCGCTAAGCTCCTTTTCCGTGGACTTTAACACCTGGGTTGCTCCTCTTTAATTTGGTTGCGTTAATATTGAATGCGCAACTTAAACTTTTAGGAGAGCTCTTTGTTCTATTCCGGCCCCAGGTTTTCTTTGTCGGTCAGGGGTCGACTCAGATACATCAGGTGCAGCATCAGCAGCAGGAAGACAACGCCGGTTGCCAGAATATTTGTTTCGATACTGACGCCTGATTTGGTGGAGACAGTGTAGAGGCCGGTGCCCACCAGCATCAGGCTGTTTTCGGCAAAGTTCTGGACCGCGACGCCCCGGCCGGCGCCGATGGTGGCATCGCCGACGCTTTCATTGAGAGCGTTGACCGGTACGATATACATGCCGCCCAAAATGCCGCACAGGAACAAGATGATCAAAGTAACCGTCAAACTTTGGAGAAAAGGCAGGATCAGAGCGGCGGCGGCCATGCCCAGGCCCAAATAAATGGTCCGCCGGTAGGTCCCAATGCCGACGACATAAGGAGCGGTAAAAGCGCCGATACCCATTCCTATGCCGATCAGACCGATCAACAGGCTGACCGGAGTGTTGCCGGTCAGCCCAAGGGCCAGGGGCGCCCAGATAAAGATGGCCAGCCGCAGAATGGAAATAGCCACCCAGAAATAGGCCGAGCCCAGGACAGAGAACCGTCCGGTAGGGTGCCGGAGGAAAAAGCGTACATCGCCGATGAAATTTTGGATGGCTTTCTTCATAGGGACTTGCCGGACTGCGGGATTGGCCGGCACCAGCAGGTTGATCAAGGCGACGCTGCCATACAGGATCAATGCTGCCGCAACCGACAGCAGGACAGACTGGTCGGACAGCCAGCCGCCCAGGACGGAGCCCAGCAGGATGGCAATGATCGTTGTGCCTTCCAGCCAGGAGTTGGCCCGGACCAGCTCCCGGTCATCGGTGGTGAGAAAGGGGAGGATGCCGTATTTGCCGGGGCTGAATATCACCGAACCCAGGCCGAACCAGAGATAGCTGACAGCTGGATTGATTTTCAGCAGTAAAAAGAGCAGCGTGACCGCCTTAATACAGTTGCCCAGGAGCAGGACTCGCTTTTTGGGAATGCTGT
>NZ_AFGF01000051.1 GCF_000219125.1 Acetonema longum DSM 6540 | reverse complement strand
TTTTTAGGATCTTTAAATATTAACTTAAACGTGATGGCAAACTACATCTATTATATTTACTTTGCAATTGTGACGTTGTTCAGCGTTTGCAACTTTATCGGACTATCCGGTCTCACCAGAAGAGCGGAAACGACGCCAACAGCGGCAAATATTGCAGTTGAGATGATCGCTGCCTGCCAGCCAAAAGTTGTGACTATCCAGGCAGTTACTACCGGAGCAAAAATTCCGCCCATGTTCCCGCCAAAATTTATCCACCCAACGACTGACCCAACATATTTTCCTCCTATATCGTGGCCTACAGCCCACGCCGGGGCATATGCCAAACCCAAAAATCCGAAGGATAAGGTCAGGCAGATTACATTCATTGTGGGAGTTGTCGCCATGGCCCCCAGGTAGAGAAGCAATCCGCAGCCAATAAACCCGCCTGCAGCCAGATACGACCTGGCTACCTTTTTGGAATGGCCGGCGGCCACTAAACGGTCGCCGCCCCAGCCTGACAGAAGGGTACAGCAGGTCAAGGCAAGCCAGGGGAAAATAGCGGCGATCCCCATTTCCGACAGGGAAAAGTGCTGCGCCTCCAAGAGATATAAAGGAAGCCAAGAAAGAAACATGTACATAATATAGTCGGCAACGCAGCCTTGAATTCCGGCCGCCCAGAATTGACTGGATTTAAGGAAATTGCCCCACGGAGCAATTTTCCGTTGTTTTTCCGCCTCTTCTATCCTGCCTTCTTCAATATAGGCGGTCTCCTCCTGATTAACAAACGGGCTCTCTTGGGGAGATGCCTTCGCTAACAAATGCCATGCAACGACAAAAGCGAACCCAACAAACCCATATACTATAAATACGTGTCTCCATCCCAGGGCAGCCATGATAGCTACCGTTAGGCCAGTGCCGATCGCTGGCCCTATAAAGCCGCCCGCCAATACCATAGCAGAAACTAATCCCTTTTCTTTGTCCGGAAACCAACGTCCGAGAAATGCATTCAAAGCGGGAAGAATCGGAGCCTCGCCAAGCCCAAATAGAGTGCGGACAACCGCAAAACCATTAAATGATGTACAATACGCCGTCAGCACAGTAAAGGCCGACCACCATGTTACGGCACCCGCCACAACAGAACGAGGTTTAAAAAAATCCGACAGAATTCCACCCGGAACTTGCATGGACGTATAAGCAATGAAAAAGCATGTTTGCAGCACACCGATCTCCATTTTACTGAAATTGAATTCATCCATAATGACTGGCGTAGCAACGGATAAATTCACCCTATCCATATACGCGACAAGCATTATCAAAAAACCCAAACACCCTAATACCCAATGAAAATTTGTTTTTTTTGCCTTCATGTCAACTCCCCCAATCATACTAGCGTACAGTCCAGTGTTTTAGGAACCCCAAGTCTCACCTTCCCAATTAATGAGCAATCCTCCTATACGCGGCCACTTCGTTTTCCCGTATTTAGAATACCGTTCCTGTTTTAGAATACACCGTTTATTCTAAATTGTCTAGCAATTGTTTTTGTGAATTGGCCTAAATACTGTACACTCTATCCTAATAAACTGATCCATAACGCTTTTTGAGGAAGCTGAATCCAGAAAAAATATTCATTTTCCCGTATCAAGAACATTGTTTTAAATTCTAATTTTCAGATATCAAATGAAAAAAGAGCCCCTCCTGCCAAGCAGAAGTCCAGGCTGGCAAACGCCATTATCGAATATGTCGCCGCGACCGGCGGTAAGTGTCGTTAACCGGATTCGTGGTCGCCGGAAACCACTTTCTTCGAATCCGGGTCAAGAGCCGGAAAGTTCCATTTGTATTTAATGTGGCAAAGGCCCAAAACAATGGTCACGATAAAACAAAGATATAAGGGCCAAAAACTGGGTAGATACAATTGTGAGTAATAGAAAACTGAAGCGCCGATAATGGCGTTGACAAAGTAAACCTCCCGACGGAATACATAGTGAATCTCCCTGACAATCGTATCGCGGACGAGGCTGCCGCCGATGCCGGCAATCACTGCGACTGCCGTTACACCGAACAGAGAATTCAGTTGATGCACCATTGCAAGATTGGCGCCGGTCGCTGTAAACGCACCGAGACCGATGGCGTCAAAAAACCGACTTGTGTTCTGATATCGATCCAGCCGACGGTAGGTAAAAAATATCGTCATCGTTGTCGCGCAGCTACTGATCAGAAACGTCGGGTCGCGGAAACTCAGGGGAGGAGTATTACCTATAATTACATCCCGCATGACCCCGCCACCAATCGCGGTAATGACGGTAAAAGTCAGCACACTAAAAATATCAAAGCGGCTGCGGATCCCGGTCAGCGCGCCGGAAACGGAAAAAGCTACGATTCCCATGACTTCAAGCACATTCCAGGCCGTCATCTTCTATCGCCCTTCTTTTTTGGCAAGTAAATCCACTATATGAGTATCACAGCAGAAGATCATCTTTAGTCCGTTGACTCATAAATTTTGCACAATGAATTATTTGATTTATCTGTTGCAAGAAGGATAACCGCAGAAGAAATCAGGATGCACCCGATGATTTTTTCAATAGTAATTGCTTCTTTTAAAAAGAATCCCCCGCAAATTAGACTGGTTACAGGCTCAAACAGGCAAAAAATCGACGCTGTAGAAGCCCCCAGATATTTGATTCCCAATTGCAACAGCAGTATTGCAAGAAATGAGGCTAAATTGGCAAGAATAAACATGTAGAAATAAGCTTTAAGCGGTAAAAGCAGTACAATCTTTCCGGTTGGAATATTATATAGCAGCATAAAAACCGACACCGAAATAGCCAGATAAAGTGTAATCACTAAAGAGTTCAGTTCAACAATTTTTTTCTTTTCCATGCCAACCATATATATTGCAAATGTTAAACCTGAAATCCCTGCTATCACAAGACCGGTTATATGTGTGATTTCCTTAATATCCAAAAAAAATAAAATTCCGGCCCCGGCAATCAGCAACACAATCATTTTCTGCCGGCCCAAACGTTCTTTAAAAAAGATACGGCAGATAAGGCAAACAAATACCGGATATAAAAAATGTAAAGTTGTAGCGGTCCCAATACCTATATACGGATAAGACATATAGAGTAAAAGGATCGTTATGCCTCCACCGATTATCCCCAATAGAGCGATACTGCGCAATACCGCCCAAGGCAGCGAAAGTGGTATCTTTTTCAAACAAAGTGTCAGCAATAAAGCAGGAATGGCGAAAACATTCCGGAAAAATGTCACCGTTTCAGGCGTGCCTCCCATACTATAAGAAAAAGATGCCAGCATGGGAGTTATTCCAAATAAAACTGCTGCCAGCGTTGTAAGGATAATGCCTTTATATTTATTTTCGAACAAACGGGGAAAGCCGCTTTTTACATCTTGCATAAAATATATTACAGTACCATTATTCACAGGAAAAATCATCCTTTTATGTGTTTTTGTTTAAATATCCTAAAGAAAAAAATAAGGGCATTGACACCGCTTTGCCCACAGACTTCACTGCCAACACTATTCGCATTTTTCCTGTTTCATCCAGATAAGAGCCGTCAAAATCTTATAAGCTCAGCATTTCTTAAGCAAGCTTATTGTGATTATATGTCGGTGTCGACTCTTAATGACCACAAAGGAATAGATGAACTGCCAAGTACGGGATAGCACAAAGAGGCCGAACTGGACATTATGCTCATTTTTCAAACAAGATTATTTTGTCTGAGCCACGGAAAATAGAGCCTTTAGCGGACTGCACATCACAATATGTTTGCAGCAGATTTTTGAAATGCGTCATCCATTCTTCCAGCCCGTTTCCATCGTCAAACGCATAAAGCACGCTGACAATTTCACGATCGCCAGCCTGTATCATGGCGCGCCGGCTGTCACTGCTGGGGTTGCCGAAGGCACCAATATCATCATACAGTGTTGGCAGATATTCTATATTGATAGAGCCTTTGCCAATGCCTTCATAAATTGCGCCGTCCGGTGCACGATGCAGGGTGATATTGCCGGACAAACAGCTCACATCATACGAACCAATGGAATAGCCGGAAGAGATGGAAACCAAATTGTTAGTCTCGACTATGTTGTTGATGTGATACAAGCCGTTTCCTTTCACGACGCGTCGCAGCATGGCTTCCGCCGCATTCCTGTATTCTTGCGGCGACTTGCCGAGGGCTTTATAGGCATTTCGCGTGGCTGCAATTTGTGGAATGCGTGCGATGTCATCCATCGTATACTTCGCCTGTAGCTCGCTTATTGTTTTGTCGACCAATTCCAATAGCGCCGGTGTGCTTTTTTGCACAATCGCTTGATAATGCATAATACCGAGAGCGACGTCTGGATAAAGCTGCTGTAATTCATCTGATATAAAGAAATTCATTGGGTTCTCCTTTCAAACTGTGAGATGGCCTGCGGTTTCCCGATAAACCTTGTGCCAATAGCTGCACCATTGAGAATATCATATAGTGCCTTGGGGCGACTCCCTTGTGTGATTACCATGTCAATGCCATGTGAAGTCACAAGGCGAGCCGCCCGGATTTTTGTAATCATGCCGCCGGTGCCACAGACAGAACCTGCTCCACCTGCGAGCGCAATGATACGATCATCGATTTCCGAGACTTCTCGAATCAAGTGTACATTGCAGTCTTTTTTGGGATCAGCCGCATATAATCCATCTACATCGGACAAATTGATTAGCAAATTTGCATTACAGAGCAAAGCAACAATCGCGGAAAGAGTATCGTTGTCCCCGAACAGCTTATTTTTAGAACGGATTTCTGTATGGCTGACAGAATCGTTTTCGTTGACAATAGGGATTATTCCGCGAGTCAGCAAGGCATTAAAGGTGTTGCTGAGATTTTGCTTTCGCTCCGCATTCTCAAGGTCCGTGGCATCAAGTAAAATCTGAGCTGCAGTCCTGCCATATTCATTGAAAAGCCGGTCATACATATGGACAAGCTCACATTGTCCGACTGCCGCCGCCGCTTGAATAGTAGGCAAATCCTTCGGGCGCGTTGAAAGCCCCATTTTGCTATATCCGACTGTAATTGCAGCGGATGTTACAAGAACGACCTCATGCCCTTTACTTTGTATATCAGACAGCACGCGTACCAACTGCTCCATGCATTGAAGATTAATTTTTCCGTCCACATTGGTCAACGTTGATGTGCCGACCTTTACAATAATACGTTTTACTTTCATGCAATTCCCCAATTCTCCATGCCATCTTTCTTGTCATTCTACTTGATTTAGTATACAATGGTTTTAGCATAGAGTAAAATGATAATTCCTTACATTAGATGTGAGGAATTATCACATCAGGGAGTTGCACCCATGGATTTGAGGAAGTACGAAGTTTTTGTTCGGGCAATCGATGCCGGCAGCTTTTCAAAAGCAGCAGAGCAGTCAGGCTACACACCTTCCGGCGTAGTGCATATGATGAACGCATTGGAGAGCGAAATTGGCTTTCCGCTTTTGGTACGCGGGCCCAGAGGGGTCACGACAACAGAAAACGGACAAAAACTGCTGCCCATTTTGCGGGAACTGTTACGATGGAATGAGCAGTTCAGGCAAACCGCAGCAGAAATCAACGGGCTTGAAACTGGCACCGTTACGATCGGCGCTTATTCCAGCATTGCAACTCATTGGTTACCCAAGGTTATCAAAACGTTCCGAGAGAAGTATCCGCACATTGAAATCCACTTAATGGAGGGTATCCGGCAAGAAGTAGATGAGTGGCTTTCAGAAAGACGAGTCGACCTTGGCTTTTTCAGTTATCAGGAGCCGATGCCTTACGAATGGATACCTCTGAAAACAGATGCCATGCTTGCCGTTCTGCCGCCTGAACACCCTATGGCGACGCAGCTAGCGGCGTACCCGCTTTCCGCATGCCAAGAAGAAGCATTCATCATGCCTGCGTTGGGAAAAGATGACGATGTTGTGGAACTTTTAAAGAAAACGGGTTTGACTCCACAGATTTGTTTTTCAACTCTGGAAAATTACGCGGCCCTCGCTATGATCGAATGTGGATTAGGTATGAGTATAATGAATGAGCTTATTACCAAAGGGCGCCAAAACAATGTAGTCATGCTTCCACTCGACCCACCAAAAAGTATTACGCTGGGAATTGCCGTTCCGTCGATAAAGGTGGCTGCGCCGGCGGTACGAAAATTCATTACTTACGCAACTAGTATATTAAAAGAGTAAGAGTTATCACAAAACCACCATCAATTAGGAAATAAGCCTCAATTTTCAAGGATTACTATCTTTCTAGGAGTATCTTCTGATATAGCGTCAAGAACCCGTCACATTGGCAAAAGTCAATCTGTGACGGGTTTTAATCTTGCAAAAATCAGGCACCTGAGATGGAAACAGTTTTTTAGTGCGCCCTATCCGGATGAATATTCCATTCGAAGCGTTTTCAGGATATGGGTTCATTATACCCAGCATGAAGGCCTGGAAGGTAAGTTAGAGCCTATGACACTTTATAGATCTAGGGTCCATAGGCTCTTTCCTTTTCTATCCTTTTAAGTTGGATCTGTTTAAGATATAAACGTCAAGCCTGAATGCTTAATGTTTTCTAACGTGGAGCATATAGCTATCGCAAAGTCAATGCTCCTAGCTGGTACGTTTACAGGACAAGGGCATTCTTCTCTTTTAGTTTCTCTTTTCCGACGATGCACCCTATCTTGCCAAACTATGAGGTCCTTTCGCTCTTTCCCATACCTGCACGGTTTCCTGAATAGCCTTCGCCTTCTCGATCACACTTCTCCCCTTAAATTCCGGTAAGTCCAACACCGCCAGTTTTTTCTCCAGTAACGGGCCCCTAAGCCCCTTCGCTGCCAGGCAATCCGCCGCTTGCGCAAGGGACGTGTATTCCTGTTCTTTCGATTTTATAAGACTTGCCGGATCCTTCTTATACGCCTGATACTGCTCCTGGGATATTTCCTGGGCTTTACCGTCTACAACCAGGGCATAACGAATCTGCGTTTTCGTTCCGTCGGCGCGGGCCTGGCCGTAGGCAACGACGGTTCCGTCTTTTGCGTCGTGCAGGATGATCTGCCCTCCCTCTGCTGCCGAGCCTTTGAATTCGGCAATGCTTTTGTCCTGGACGAAACTCATGCGGTCTTTTTCATTTTGCAGCATAATATAGGGCGTTTTGAGGCTTTTGGTATCATACGCCTCCACCTGGGCAATCACCAACGATTTCCCTTTGCCTCTGGAGTCGGCTATAGTCCGGTCGATTTCTTTTTGCTCCTTTTTCATTTCAGCCTGAAGGTCTTGGAGCCGTTCCTTCATTTCAGCCTTTTCTTCCGGCGAGACTTGACCGTTTTGCAATTTATCCACAATCGCCTCCAGTTCTTTTTCCGGCTGTTTCGTGCTTGCTTCCGGCTCTGGCTGCCTTGCCGCAAGCTCTTTTGCGGTTTCGCGGTCGGTTTCAATAAAATTCCCTTTTTGATACTGATAATAGGAAACCTGGGTCCTAAGGGTCTGGTAATTCTCCTGGACAACGGCGAATACCATATCTTCCTTGGGTTCATAGACAAACAAAGCGCCCGGCTCGCCCAAGCCGTCCCGTCCGGTATAGCCGCCCACCCGCTGCGGGTGTCCATAGGCGTTCCTGCCGTTCATAAACGAGAAACTGCCGTCCTGCCGCAGCAGGGCTACGGACGGATTGCCAAACCGTTCCTCATCAAACGCCGGCACTTCCTTTAACACCACTTTCTCCCGCGTCATTTGCAAAATCGGCTGTTCATGCATTTCTCCATTCATGAACTTCATGCGAGCCGCCATCTCTGTCTGTTTTTCCGCCAGATCCTTTCTCCATACAACATAAGTCGCATTTTCTTCCGGCTGGTTGATGTAAAATTGCCCGGGCTTTCCTTCCCGGCCGCCGGAATAGCTGCCGTAAAACTGGCCGTCTTGCTCACCGCTCTTGCAGGTTCGCTTCCCGTTTTCCAGCACTTCTTTCGCGACCCACATTTGATAGCGGTCAGGGTCATACCCTTCCGGCATGTTCAGGACGACTTTGCCTTTGTCCTCCACCTCGAACGGGCGGAATTTCCGCTCATAGCCAACGCTGTTTTCGGCCTCCTGCCTGGTCATTTCCACGGCTTGCCCGTTCTCCACCCGGTAAAAATGCAGATGATGCTTATCCATCTGTAAATCCTTCTGGCCAACGACAAACACCTGCTCCGGCGTCGGATTGACGACAAAAGCCTGCTGGAACTCGCCCGCCTGGCCAACCACGCGCCCGACCACTTTCCCCTCCGGATTGCCGGCTGCATTCAGTTGGATGCCCTCTTGGGTCAGCTCAGAGACCCAGGGCTTGCCCAGCTTTTCTGTTGAATAGGCGCCAAATTCCTTGACCACGACGATTTCATTAAATTTTTGATAGCGTGCCAGTTGCTGTTCGACGCTTTCCTGCGCCTCCTGCGCTTTATTCGTCGCCCGTTCAGCCGGGAGGGCCGCATAATAGAGGTCCTTCATTTCGACGATCACGTCTTTTTCCACCGTATCGAAACTTTGTCCGTTAAAATTCACGTATTCGATATTGCTTTCCCGCGTCTGATAATTTTTCTGTCCGGTTGCATAAATGGTGCCCTGCTCCGCTTCTTTGATAGAAAGAATGCCCGCCCCCCCATTTTCCATATCCCCGCTGTAGGTAGAGGGAATATTAAAATCCAGTTTCCCGCTGTCAAGCACCTTGGCCACCCAGGGCTTCCCTTTTTCCCGGGTGTCATACGCTTCAAACGTACGAATTTCCACATCCGCCATCTCACTCGCTCCTTTCGGTGAGCATTAACCGCTCATCTTTACGCTACCAGGAATTCAGCCGCATAACACACCCTTTTCCCGCAAAAAAACGCGATCAAGCCGTCATTCGGAAAAATCCGGCAGGCCCGGCGCCTTGGGTTTCGTAAAAACCTTTTGATCACTGGTGCTCTTAACGTAAGGCGAGGCAAACTGCATATTGAAGTTGCGGCGATTTTTCGCCTGAACCCGCACCGTTTCATCGATTCTCGCCTGCTCCCTGACGGCGATGACTGCGTTCTGCACGCCGATCAAACGGTTTTTCTGCAAACATTCGGCCGCCTGGATTCCCCCCAGGCCGGCCTGCGCCTGTGATGCCGCCAATTGGCCTTCGGCCGCGGCCGAAAGCGCCAGACCGTTTTCAAGGGTGTCCGTACCCGCCCCGTAGCTCTGCCGGTTTTCCTGGCTGCAGGTGAGAACGTTGCGATAAAAGGCGTCAAGGTAACGCAGCTTATCTGCTTCCGGCTTGGCAAGATCGCTGCCATTTTTATCGGTAATGGAAACCAGCGCTGCCGCGTTCTCATGCTGCGTAAAAACCGCCTGGTCCCTTTGGGATACGCGCGGCTGGGGCAGGGATTGCCAGAAACCGTCCCAGGCCGCAGGCGTCAGGTTTTTTATTTCTTTTAACAGTTCGTCAATCCGTCTAAGCTGCTCAATCGTGGTTCTCAGCTCTTTGCGCGTATCCTGGTCCTCTTCCTGATAATCATGGACCCTACCGCCCTGCCGGGCCAGGTCAAGCCGCGTAAAGACCGAAGGCTTGGAATCCCGCGAGGAAATCACGGTATGGCTGTAATAGGCAGCCGGGTTATACGGCCGGGTTACCCCCGGTATGCTCCAGGCAAAGGCAATCGCCTGCGATACACCCAAGCTGCCGGCCAGTGTGCTCCATAGACCGATTTGTTTGATCCATGCTTTCATTTTCATAGGTTCCCCCTTTTTTAAGCATTGCGCCAGCGAAATCCCTCGCCGGAGAAGGTGCGCAGGATCACGCCGCTGACGCGGCTGCCGATCAGGGCTGCTAGCAATACAAAGAAAAACCGTTCGACAGCCAGCACGATATTAAACACCGTACTATCCCCGCCGCCTTTTTGCTCCAGTTTTTCCAGATAATCCACCGTTTCTTCCGGCAATGCCTTGCTGCCTATCCAAGCTTCACCTGCATTCCAGGCAATCGCAACCTCCCGCCAGTCCCCGTAGCGCTCATAATATTGGAGCATCTTATATCGGGCAACACGGTCCTGATTGGCAGGCGTCCACGGCGAACCGGCCGGAAGCCCGGCCTCTACGCACCACGTATCCCAGTTCGACTCCAGAATCTGATATTTGCCTTTCGCGCCGTAAGCATTCGCCGGCCTGCTATAATCGCCGCCGGATTCGATGTCGCCGATTGTCTCCATAAAACGGTCCAGCGTCATATCTTCCGCTCCCGCATGGTTGGTCACCAGCCCGTCCTGCGGGATCAGTTGCACCATCAGCGTCAAAAACATCGCGAAAAAGGTCATCCACATGAGTTTGATAGCCGATGCCAACAGCCCGTTAATGCCGAAATTGGCCAGCGGCAGGTCCGACGTATACCGAAAACCGGCGAGAGTCACACTGACCACACTGCAGACGCCCATCAGGTAAAATTCCATATAGGCAAGCATGATTTGGATGCCCAACAGCAGAAATATCGCTACCGTCAGAACGCCCAGCAGGAAGGCAACCGCGATAAGGCCTTGGTTGAATAAAATCGCAATGGGACTGTGAAAGCTTTCGATGTAATTAAAGTAGGGCGCCGTCAAATGCATCCCCTGCTGAATGACTGCCGCCGGATCGGAAACAGCCGCCACCGCGGTTTCGATATCTTTATGAAACATCAGGGCCGCCGAGCTTACAAAATAGTTCCGCAGCAGGTCAACCAGGCTGCCCCAGTTTTGCAGAAAGAACAGTAAAATTCCGTAGACCACGCTTTTGTGCAGCAAAAACTCGAACATTCCCTGGGCGCTGTCCTGCCTGAACAGGCTCCAAAGAAACGCCAGAGCCAAATCCATGGTAATGAGACAAAGAAAGAGCGCCAGCATTTCCTGCTGCAAGAGCTTCAGCCCGCTTGTGCAGGCGGCCGCCATTTTGTCCATCATATCCCGCAGCGGCACAGCAAAATCATAAAAAGCGAAAAAGTCGACCGGTACAAACAGTTCTTCCGCATCGCCGCCGGCGCCGCTGGCCATCGGCAATCCGCCCAGATAATCCTCCGGATTGACGACTTCGCCCATAAGCCCGCCATAGCCGGTACTATTTCCCTGCCGCACCTCAAAATGCAGGCAATCCCCCGATACCGTCCCCGTTGCGCCGGCATAGCCAATCAATTCACCCTGCTCCACCTGTTTCCCGGCAAAACTTCCCGCAAGATTACTCAAATGCGCATAGCCGGTGCGGATCGTTTGGCCGCTGTCGTCCTGGCCGTGATTGATGAGAATATAATAACCGTAGCCGGCAATCCAGCCGCTGTATTCAATGACACCCGTTGTCGCCGCATGAACCGCCGCACCCGCTGCCGCCCCCAGGTCGACGCCGGTGTGCCGACGGGGCGTGCCGTAGACAGGATGCATCCGCCAGCCGAAATCGCTCGTTTTCGGCGCCTCTACCGGAACCTGCATCGACAAATTGGCATAAGCCAGGCCAGGAACCAGATAAAAAAGCGCCAGAAGAAGGAGACTGCGCAAAAGCTTCATGGCCAGGACACCTCTAATCATTCATGTCAACAGCATCGGCGGCCGCTCATAATTATACGGCTGGGCGTAACGTCCGCTGCCCCAAGTTAACCCGGAGCGGTGCATTCGGTCCGCCTTGTCGTTTTTGACCGACTGGTACTGACGCCTGGCGGCGGCCAGCGGCCCCGTTGTCGTCCAGGCATTTTGCGCCCGCTGCCGTAAAACCTGCCCCCAGGACGCGCCGCTGCCGCCGGCCATCTGCCGGGCAATCTCCATTTTCGCCGCCTGCGACATGCCGGCAGTTTTGGCGGCTATGCCAGCCGCCACCGCTGTCTTCACCGGTTCAAAAATATCCCCGGAGCCAAGCGACGGGTGTCCGCTCATCAGTCCGGCGATGACCTTCGGCAGCTGCATGACCATGCAGGCCAACACAATTCCGCCGAACATCACCTCGGCCGCCGCCGCCAAATCGCCTAAACCGGCGTTTGTATTGCCGTCTTTCAGCGGTTCGGCTAAAGAGAGCAGCGTTGGCTGGATCACCGCCGTGATAAACGAAATCACCGCCATTTTGATGCCTAAATTAAAAACCGCGCCGGTGGCCTTCTCAAACAGGAATTTTGACTTATCCCAGACGCCGAACGGGATCAAGACGGTAGCCAGCGTGACAATCGTCCAAAATTCCACCCGGCACATGAACAGCGCAACCGCGGTAACAATGACCGCCGCCAGGGTCACCGCCAGAATCGTGAGACTGGCCAGGACACCGCCGATATTCGACCAGCTCAGCGCCTTAATGCCCTGCCAGGAAGCATCCAGGATTTCCAGGCCGTTGCTCCACACGGCGTCCGGCTGGAGCGGCAGCGAACTGCCCGACGCCAGCTGCCCAGCCCGCTCAAAGGAGGCAAAAACTTTGGCCGCCAGCGCCATTCCTTCGGTCCAGTTACTCAATATCCACATGAAGATGCCGTATTTTATCGCTTTGGAAAGCAGGTATTTCGGCCCGACCTCGTTTAAGCGAAACATCGCCGTCCAGGAGAAATCAAGCACCGCCAGGAAAATCAGCAGCTTAAAGGCCGCCGGAAAGAGCGCCGCCGCCCCGCTGTGGCAAACGGCAATGTAATAGCGCATCATGGAACTCAAAAAATCGGTTCCTTCCCCTGCCGTATGATGCGTTTCCAGAGTTGGCGGACTGACGTCCACAGGAACGGCGGACAGATCAGCCACCTGAAAAAAAGTACTGTTTAACCAGCTGCCGACAAGCAGCACCATACTCGTTCCCAGAATGGTGTTTAACGTCGTCCGGGCCAGGCCGCCGACTTCGCCGAACATCAGCAGCAGCCCGGTTGCCGCAATCGACACCGTGCAGATGATGCGGGCGACACTGCCGGTCAGTTCGGCATTACTGGTATCGACAGAGAAGGTTCCGCCGGAAACGCTGACATCACCGATCAGATGCGTCAAAACCGTATCCCAGGGAAGCGACGATGCCGCCGCATAAACCGTACCCATGCCAGGCAGCAAAAGCAAAGACAGCGCTGCAATAATAGCGAGGGATTTCGGTACAACACTCGCTTCCGCTCTCATTCGTACTCCTTGGCCAGCCAGTCCGGATATATTTTGTTTAATACCTCCTGCGGATCAGCAGGCTGCCGGACAATCGCATTCTGTACGGTTCGGTGCGTATTGGCGGCGGAAAGATCCAGAATGGCTTTTGCTGCCGCTTTCTCCTGGTTTTCCCTCAGGTAACTTTCGGCCATCATGCCTGTCTGCTGCGCAATCAACTGCGTTTCCTGCAGCTGCGAAGCCGCTGTAACGGCTGCGACCTGCGTATCCGCCTGCTGGGCCTGCTTTTGCCCTTCCGCCTCGGCTGAATTTTTTAAAGCTTGCTGGAGTCCCGTCGTATCGCTGTTCATTTTTTGCACGGTTTTTGCAAGCTCGATGGAATCGCGGGATGTGCTTTCGAGCGCCTTATAGGACGAGCCGGATACGTTCAGGTACGTGCCGGCATCAAACGAACCGCCTAAAATGTCTTCGATGCGCCCGCCCTCTTCATCCCAAATGCCCGCCGAATCCTGCCCCATAATCCCTTGAAACGCTTGCATTTTTTCTTGCACGCCTCTTTGCTGGTTGGCGATTCCATCGCTGTATTGGCCAAGAACGCCGCCGTCAATCCCTTTGATATTGAGTAAGTCGAGCGCCAACTGCTTAATGAGATTCAGCGACGTCAACTCCGTATTGGCTGCCGTTTTGGTATTGATGGCAATATTTCGCGCGTCGATGACGGCGACAGCCGCATTTACCGGCAAACTTGCCAACAGCCAGGCGGCGCCGGATCCCGCCAAGACAGCACCGACAATCAGCATATGCTGTACGGATTTTTTCATAAAGTATCCCTCCTGCTTTTCTGCCTTTGCAAAAGCGGTGGTCAAATTGACCACCGCTCAGGCGTTTTGGCGGTCTCTTCCGGAATAAAGGCAAACGTATCACCGTTTTGGACTACAAAGTATGCCTCGTTCGTCGCTGTCCTGGCTTTCATCAGCACCGCCATTAAAAACGGCTCCTGATTTAAGCTCAATTGCGGCGGATACCGAAAATAAACCCCCTGCACCTTGGCCACCCGCATGGTTTCCTTTTCCATCATGCCACCCGCTCCTTATGTTTAGCATATCGGCCGACGGCCGCGAAATAGGCTTCCGCCCCTTCGGTGTACCGGTTCGCTAAGGCGGTAAGAACACGGTTCTCTTCCCGTAATTCCTGCTGCATAAGGTCGATATAGACTTCGCGGTGCAACGGCAGGGCCGGATCGGCTTGTGCTTGCTGATCTTCTTCTTTTTCTTCCGGGCTCAATGCGCCATGCAGCGTTTCATAGATTTTTAAATAATAGGCGGCGCTTTTTAGCTTTGCCGCTTCTGCCGCGGCCTGGTAAATACCTTCGCGGTAGGCAAGATACTCTTTACCGTAAGCAGCTTCCGCCGCCTGAGTACGAGAGACAAAATCGCACTCCGCCTCTTCCTGCAAAACCAATGCAGCAAGAGGCATTTTCTTTTCCTGGGCTGTCACCAGCCACGCTCGTTCCGCTGCGGTAAAATCTTGCCGCTCACCGAAAGCGCTCCGAAGTTCGGCGAACTCCTCCAAAGAGCAGCCGGCCGCCCGCGCCTCCTCTGCCAGCATTTCTGCCCCGGCCAGTTCGGACAAGCCGCGCAGGTATTCTTCCGGAACTAGCATGCCGTATTCTTTCGCAGCAAAGGCAAGCTCGATATCGCTTGCTGCATTGGCAAACAGTTCATAAGTATATCGCGCCCGCTCCTCTTTTGCCCGGGCCGCCGCTTTTTCTTTCAGGCGCCTGATTTTTTGTTCGCCTTCATAGGCGCGTAATTCCTCAAAGTCAAGTAATGCCCGTTCTTCTTCCCCGGTAAGGAAATGCGGTTCCTCTTCCCCATCAATATGGAAACAAGCCGCATACATCCGAAGAAACATATCCTTTGGCATCGTGCTGAACTCCACTACTTGCATGATGATCCCTCCTGTCGCTTGATTTATGAATTCACTGTAACAAAAATAAACAAGCGAATTCATACCTGTTTCCGGCAACCTGTTT
>NZ_AFGF01000050.1 GCF_000219125.1 Acetonema longum DSM 6540 | reverse complement strand
ATAATTTTACCCAGTAAGAACTCCCGTCCGGGGTCCGGTCCATAAAGCCGTATTCGATTAAATTCCGGCGCAGGAGAATGTAATCGTGGTAGATGGGTTTTAAGATCTCGTTCACTTCTTTTTCACTATAGTTTTTGCCGGTCTCGAAATAGTTTATGAGATGCCGCAGAATGGCTGCCCGCTTTTTCTCTTTCAGCGGGAATCTATCGAGGGGGCCATCGGGTCCCTGCTTAAAGTATGCCGCCAGAATGTGGTCAGACTCCTGCCCGGTAATAGCAAACCGCTCGTCGACCTGTTTCGAACTGCGCGGGATTTCGATGAAGGCATCTTTTTTCGGCATCCGTTCTCCCAGCAATTCCATAATCGCCAAAAAGATTTTGGCCTGTTTTTGTTTTTCCCGCAAACTGAAGCGATGATTGCGGATGGTGGAGGTACTGCCTGCATTTACGGCTTTGGCCACCTCAGCGTCGCTATAGCCGGCGTAAAAAAGCTCCAACAGGCTTTTTTGGTGTTCCGTCAACCCGGTTAACTGTTTGTCCAGGCTGGTGAGAACATGAAAGACCGAGCCATGACACTGGGCAATATGCATTTTTATATATTTTTTGGCTTCATATAACTGGCACTCGTGGGAGTATATGACTCCATCGGGAAATTTTTGGCCGCAGATGAGACAAATGAACTCATCGCTATGGGACTGATAGGTGTAACCGGCTTTGATATCCTGCAGCGATGACTGCCAAAACAGATCGGATACATCATTCATTTCAAACACCTCTTACATTTGTTTGATAAATACATAGACATTATATGATTCTGTCTATAATAAATCAAGAGTATTATTTTTCCATTGATTGTTGTGCCGGACTTTATAATTTTACAAAAATAGCCGGACAGGTAGGAATGAAAATTTATTTAGAGAATAATGACAATAAAGGCATAAGCTTGACTTAGGTATGGCTATTTCCAGGAAATAAGTCGAAGAAGGGGGAAGATAGAATGAACAAGGTATACGCTATTATCGGGCCGCCTGCTTCCGGGAAAACCTCTCTGGTAAAGGAACTGTCAAAGCAGGGTGTTCCTGTCATGGTTAGTCATACCACCAGGCCTAAAAAACAACATGAAGTACATGGGGCTGATTACTATTTCGTCTCAAAAGAAGAGTTTGGACAGCTGCAGTTGATTGAAAAAGTGACCCGGGATAATAACTTTTATGGGTTGAGCAAGGATGAGGTATTACGAAAGGTAAACCAGCATCCGGTTTCGATTGTGGATATTGACTTAGTCGGCCTGGAACAGTTGAAGAAACTTTTGGGAGGACGGGTGGAATCTATTTTTGTTCTGGTTGACAAAAACACGGTGATTCAGCGCTTAGTGACGCAAAATGCGAAACTGGAGGATATTCAACGCCAGGTGGAGCAGGCTGCCGGCAAGGGTGAGTTTGACAACTGGCAAACCGCCGATTATGTGGTAAAGAACACCGGGGCCATGGATGCGTCGGTACGTCAGATGCAGGCTATTATGGGATTGCTGTGGGCTGAACCGGCAAGCGCCACGGAAACTGTTTAGAAAGGGTGTTACTTTTTTTACCGATCCTATCAGAATTTTGTTGTGTTTTCTTTTGCCGCAGGATAATGCCATTCCCTGCAGAACCCTAACTGTAATTGAATCAGTGCCACCAAACAGGTGCCTCTCGCCAGAGAGGAGAATAGGGAAGGCGGCAGGATGCTAAAGTGTCCTGGAACGCCGCGGTCGCGCCACTGTAATCGGGGAGGAGCCTTTGCCCATGCCGGCTGGTCGCCGGGAGGCGCAAAGGTTTCGCAGAACCGTAGCCAGGAGACCTGCCTGTTTTGGCTGTCATTTGTCCCCGCGTCAGGGCGATGCCAGAAGGATGGGAAATCAAAGAAAAACCTAGCCTTTTTGGCTGGGTTTTTTTGCGAGCAATACCAAAAAGGGGGATGGATATGGACTACGAACAAGCGGTTGACCAATTGATTAACGGTGCGGCCAAGCCGCCGGGCAGCCTGGGCCTGCTGGAGAAATACCTCCGAAAGGTACTGCTGGCATGGGGCGGTCTGGAGCGGGAAGTAAGACCCCATCATTTGATTTTTGCCGCCGACAATGGGGTGGTAACCGAGGGAGTGGTCAACTATCCGGCGGAAATTACCTATCTGCAGGCGCAAAATATGGTTGACGGAAGGGCCACTATCAGCTGTTTCTGCAGCGGCAGCGGCATTCCCTATACGGTGGTGGACGTCGGCACCAAGCATCAGGAGGCGGCCGGCATCAATCGCAAAGTGGCCTTAGGTACAAAGAATTTTATGCAACAGGAAGCGATGAGCCCGGGGGAATTCCGGCAAGCCTGGGAAACAGGCCGGGAAATGGTTCGCAGCTCGGTGGAGCAGGGCTATAACCTGCTGTCATTCGGGGAAATGGGCATCGGTAATACCACTACTTCCGCGGCGGTCCTTCATGCCTTAAGCGGTATCCTGCCTGAATTTGTCGTGGGTTATGGCGCAAGTCCGGGAAATGAAGAGACCCTGAAACGTAAACGCCTGGTCGTGGCCAAAGGGGTGGAGCGGCACCGGGAGACCATGAAAACAGTAGAAGATATTTTGCGTTGCGTCGGCGGCTTTGACATTGTCGCCATTTGCGCTGCCATGGTCGAATGCGCCCGGGTTAAAACCCCGTTTGTGATCGACGGCTTTATCACGGCCGTAGCCTATGTCTGCGCTGCCAGGATGCAGCGGGAAACAGAGAAATTCGCCATTCCTTCCCATTTGTCCAAAGAGCCGGGTATGGCCTATGCGCTGCTGTTGGGTAATATCCGGGCCGAGGACGTGCCAATTCGCGCCGATATGGCGCTGGGCGAAGGAACCGGCGCCGTCCTGATGGTGTCCATCCTGAAAAATATGGTCTATGCTATTTTCCATACCGCCCGGCTGGATGATTTTGAATTATCGGCTGCGGTCCCGCCAGCGACAGCAGCCGTTTAACCAGCATAGAAAATAATTGCGGCGGAATGGTGATTTTTTGCCATTAGCAGGAAATAACTGTAGGTTTAGCAAATACTTCCCTATGAATAAACAGAAAATTTTTTCATTTTATTTCTGATGCTGCATTATTGTGCAAGGGGGAAGTAGGGTGCACAATCTCCAAGGATTTGCCTTGAGCGATATCGTCAACATGCAGGTGCTGCAGGAAATTCAAGATAGGTTTGCGGACGCCACAGGCCTGGCGGCAGTAATTGTGGATGTGAACGGGTCACCGGTAACCACGCCCAGTAATTTTACCAGGTTATGCAACTATATCCGGTCCTATCCCGAAGGATTGGCCCGCTGCATGGATTGCGACGACCGGGGCGGGCGGAAAGCAGCGAAACAGCAGCGTCCCTATGTCTATCATTGCCACAGCGGCGCCCTGACCGACCTGGCGGCGCCGATCATTGTTCAGAACGAATATGTGGGAGCCGTTCTCGCCGGCCAGGTGATCCTGCCCCAGGAGGGGTACGAGCCCAGGGCCGAAATGCTCCGGCGCCTGGTACCGCTGGGATTGGAACCGGCCATTTTGTCAGAATATTTGGATTTGGCTGAGGTTTTGCCGGAAAACCGGCTTAAAGCTTCAGCCGACCTGATTCACCTCCTGGCTAACTATGTGGTGGAAATGGGCATAGCCAATATCAGGCAGCAACAGTTAGTGACTGAAATCAAGGCTAAAGCCGACCTGGAGAATTTACTGCGGGCCGCGGAATTAAAAGCGTTGCAGTCCCAGGTGAACCCGCATTTTTTGTTTAACACTTTAAATACCATCGCCAGGCTGGCGCTGCTTGAAGAAGCGCCGCGGACCCAGGAAGTAGTTTACGCCCTGGCCGACATGCTGCGCAACAACCTGCGGGATATGGATCAATTGCGCACCGTGGAGGAAGAAGTGAAATCGGTGCGGGATTATTTCACCATTCAAAGCGTGCGGTTCGGCGACCGGATCAAAACCGATATTGATATTACCCCGTCTCTGATGGAAACGCTGATTCCGGCCCTGACGCTGCAGCCGTTGGTAGAAAATTCTATTTTGCACGGCCTGGAGCCTAAGCGGGATGGCGGCATGGTGCAAATTACCGGAAGGCTGGACGGAGACCGGGTGGTCCTGGCGGTAGTCGACACCGGCGTAGGTGTGCCGCCGGAACGCATCTATTCTATCTTCCGGGCCGAAAAACGGCCGGTTACCAAAGGACAGACCACCGGTCTGGGCATTATCAATGTCCATAAACGCATTCAGCACTTTTTTGGCAGCAAGTACGGCCTTAACATGGAAAGTAAAGTCGGTGAGGGGACACGAATCTATATTCAGCTTCCCTACCCTTCCTAAAAATCAGAGGAGAGAAACAGAATGTACAGCTTGATGATCGCTGAAGATGAGCAGCTGGAACGGCAGGCGCTGCGCTTTATTGTGGGAAAACACTGTCCTGATATTCAGATTGTCGGTGAAACCGGCGATGGGGCCGATGCCGTGCAGATCGCATCGGAGCAGGCGCCGGATATCATTCTGATGGATGTCCGCATGCCGGAAATCAATGGCCTGGAAGCCGCCAAAAACATCCGGGCCATCCTGCCGGATACGATGATTATCATGCTGACCGCCTTTGACGAATTCAGCTATGCCAAACAGGCCTTGGCTTTCGGCGCGATGGATTATCTCTTGAAACCGCTCAAACCTGCTGATCTGGTACGCACTTTGCAGGCCACAGCGGCCAAAGTGCAAGAGATCCGGCAGAAACGGCAGGAGGAAGCCCGTCTGCGCCATAGTTTGCAAGAAGCGCTGCCGGTGATTCAGATGTCTTTTGTCTATGATCTGGTTTTCCGGGAAATTCAGGATTTGCCCCATCTTAAAGAGCGGGCGGCGTTTTTGGGGCTCAAGGCCGATGCCGGTGTGGTCATGGCTGTGGATATTGACAACTTCTACCAGGTTAGCCACCGGGAATCCGAATTACGAAAGCAGCTGATCAAACAGAATGTGTTCCGGCAGATTGTGGCCGTCACCGGCGGCAGCGCCCTGGTGACACCCTTTGGCAGCGACAGTGTCATCGTACTGTTGAGCAGCATGATGCCGGCTTCGCCGGACCTGGGCAAAGAAGCGGTGCTGCCGGTTGCGGCGCAGATCCGTGACGCCGTATCCAGGAACCAGGGCATCAGCATCACCATTGGCATTGGCCGCTGGTATCAGGATCTGCGGCACATGCACAAATCCTATCTGGAAGCTGTTCATGCCCAGCGGCAGCGTTTTTTTCTCGGTGACAACCAGATCATTCATGTGGACGATGTACCGCATCCGGAGACAGGACCGTTTTATTATCCCTTTCATTATGAACGGGTGATGATGGACAAAGTCCGCTGCGGCGACCGCAAGCAGGCCAAGGAAGCCCTGCGGCAGCTGCTGAAGGAACTGTTGGCCAGCCAGGCCGGCATGGAAGCCGTCAAGGCCTGCATGCTGGAGCTGCTGATCGTTTTGTCCCGGTCGGCGGTAGAAGGAGGCGCCAATCTGGAACAACTCACTCTCCTGAATGTGGACCGCATCAACCAGCTGACCCGCTGTTCCAGCGGAGAGCAAATGCATTACTGGATGTTGGACTCTCTCGACCGGTTCCTGGACAATATGCTGGAGAACCGCAACAGCATGAATGTGCGCCTGGTCAACAGGGCCTCTGAATATATCCGGCAAAACTGCCAGCGCAATGTTTCCCTGGAGGAAGTAGCCAAGCTTGTTCATTTGAGCCCTTTTTATTTCAGCCGGCTGTTTAAGCAGGAAAAAGGCTGCAATTTTGTGGACTTCCTGACGCGGATGCGGGTGGATAAGGCCAAACGGATGCTGCAAAATGCCGAACACACCATTGTGCGCATTGCCGCGGCGTCCGGCTATCAGGATGCCAGCTATTTCTGCCGGGTGTTCCGCCAGGAAGTGGGGATGACGCCGACTCAATACCGCAGCCAGCTCCTGTGTCAGGGAAGCCAGGAGACAACGAAAGGGGACTGTTGAAAAAGGCTCATCTGCGTTGTTGCTCCTGCGGGAGCAGACTCAAGGGGACGGTTCTCTTGATGAGTTCCAGGAGGGACTTGCGGGGATAGGGTTATCGGCAATATCTACGAGAGGAATGTAGCAACATGATAGAAGACTGTGTCCAGACAGTCTTCTTTTGTTTTTCCGGTAAAAAGATTCCTACAGCAGAGNAAAAAAATACTAGGGGAAAAATAGAAAAATAAAATGAAACATTATGTAAACAAGGGCCGGCAATTTAGTCCGATAGGTTGGCAAGAACCACTCAAGGGAGGTTGCGGCAAAAGTCGAAATATTTTAACAAATTGGGATAGTCATAGATTGTGAGGGATGATATGACAGCCGAAAAGCCAAGAGTCATTCAGGAATATGTGCCCGGCAAACAGGTTACGCTGGCCCATCTGATTGCCAATCCCAAGCGGGAGTTATGCGACAAGTTGGGTCTGGCGGGCAGCAGCGCTATCGGTATTCTGACGATTACCCCCTGTGAAGCGGCGATCATTGCCGCCGATATGGCCACTAAAGCGGCTGCCGTGGAAATAGGCTTTCTGGACCGGTTTACCGGCTCCCTGGTCATTACCGGCGCCGTATCGGCGGTGGAAACGGCTCTGCTGCAGGTCACGCATCTGTTGGCGGACGGCATGGGCTTTACCGGTGCCAGGCTGACTCAGTCGTAAGATGGGCAAAATCATGGTCATCGGGCCGGTTGGCGCCGGCAAAACCTCGCTGCTGCAGGCGCTGCGGCGGGAGGCGGGCCGGGCGGTCAAGACCCAGAGCCTCTCTTTTTTTGACTCGGCCATCGACACTCCCGGCGAATACTCCCAACTGCCGCGATTTTATCCGGCGCTTTTAGTAACAGCCATGGAAGCGGCCGCCGTCCTCATCATTCAGGATGCCACTGCGCGGCAAATGTCTCTTCCTCCCGGATTCGCCGGCATGTTTGCCCGGCCGGTGATCGGCGCGGCGACTAAGATCGATTTGCCCGACGCTGATCCGGCCAGGGCCAAAACATGCCTGGCGTGGGCAGGAGTCAGGGAACCTATTTTTCTTGTTTCCGCTCATACGGGGGAAGGTTTAATACTACTACGGGACTATCTCAGAGAAAGGGGGTACCATTATGAGTGAGGCTTTAGGCATGGTAGAAACCAAGGGTTTGGTAGGATCCATTGAAGCTGCTGACGCTATGGTGAAAGCAGCTAACGTCATCCTGATCGGCTATGAGAAAATCGGATCCGGTCTGGTGACAGTGATGGTGCGCGGCGACGTGGGCGCGATCAAGGCAGCCACCGACGCCGGCGCGGCCGCCGCCCAGAAGGTGGGTGAAGTCGTTTCAGTGCATGTCATTCCCCGTCCCCATGCGGATGTGGAAAAAATTCTACCCAAGGTTAAATAGCGATAACACGGAGGTGCAAATCTCATGCAGGAGCAGCTCATTGCCAAAGTCATGGACGAAATCAAAAAGCGGGTGGAAACCGAGAACGCATCGCAAGGGGCCAGGCCCGCCCAGGAAAGCTTCAAGGCCGGCGCTAACCCGGGGATTACCGAGTTTGTCGGCACAGCCATAGGCGACACCATCGGCCTGGTCATTGCCAACGTGGACCCCATTCTTCACGCCAAAATGAAACTGGACCCCAAGTATCGCTCCATCGGCATTCTGGGGGCCCGCACCGGCGCCGGCCCCCAGATCATGGCGGCTGATGAAGCCGTCAAGGCCACCAACACCGAAATCGTCAGTATCGAGCTGGCCCGCGATACAAAAGGCGGCGCCGGCCACGGCTCTCTGATCATCTTTGGGGCCGAGGAAGTTTCCGACGCCCGCCGGGCGATTGAAGTGGCCCTGAAAGAAGTCGGCCGGACCATGGGCGATGTTTATGCCAATGATGCCGGACATATAGAATTGCAGTACACGGCCCGGGCCAGCCATGCCCTTGTCAAAGCCTTCAACGCACCTGCCGGCAAGGCTTTCGGCCTGGCAGTAGGCGCGCCGGCAGCTATCGGCGTACTCATGGCCGATGTGGCGGTCAAAACCGCCAATGTGGAAGTAGTGGGCTATTCCAGCCCAGCTAGTGGCACCAGTTTTTCCAATGAAGTGATCATCATGCTCAGCGGGGATTCCGGCGCCGTACGGCAGGCGGTGATCGCCGCCAGGGAAACCGGCAGGAAGCTGCTGGAAACCATGGGCGGAGCGGCGGCTTCAGCGACAACGCCTTATATCTAAGCGGCGGGGAGGAAAAAGACAATGAAAAGATCCAAACGGTTTGAAGTACTGGCCGCCCGCCCGGTCAATCAGGATGGCTTTGTCGTCGAATGGCCCGAAGTCGGTCTGATGGCCATGGGCAGCCCCAATGACCCCATACCCAGCATTAAGGTTGGAAACGGCAAAATCACCGAAATGGACGGGGTGCCCCGGGTCAAATTCGACTTTATCGAGCAGTTTATTGCCGATTATGCCATCGACCTCCGGGCGGCGGAAAAATCCATGGCCATGAGTGACGTTGATATCGCCAAAATGCTGGTGGATATCCATGTGCCCCGGGAAGATATCCTCAAGATTACCCGCGGCCTGACTCCCGCCAAGTTTGTGGCGGTATTCAACACCATGAACGTGGTGGAAATGATGATGGCCCTGCAAAAAATGCGGGCCCGCAAGACCCCTGCCAACCAGTGCCACATCACCAATACCCAGGACAATCCCGTCCTGATCGCCGCTGACGCCGCCGAGGCGGCTTACCGCGGCTTCGATGAAATGGAAACCACCGTAGCAGTGGTGCGCTATGCGCCGTTCAACGCCCTGGCCCTGCAGGTGGGCGGCCAGGTAGGACGCGGCGGCGTACTGATCCAGTGCGCCCTGGAGGAAGCCACCGAGCTCTTACTGGGCATGCGGGGCATCACGGCCTATGCCGAGACCATTTCGGTATATGGCACCGAGAACGTCTTTGTGGACGGGGACGACACCCCCTGGTCCAAGACATTCCTGGCTTCAGCCTATGCCTCCCGCGGCCTGAAAATGCGCTTTACCTCCGGCACCGGCGCGGAAGTGCAGATGGGTTATGCCGAAGGCAAATCCATGCTCTATCTGGAAGTCCGCTGCATCATGGTCGCCCGCGGCGCCGGTGTCCAGGGGCTGCAGAACGGCTCGGTAAGCTGCGTCGGCGTGCCGGCGGCTGTACCTTCCGGCATCCGGGCCATTTTGGCGGAGAATCTTTGCACCACCATGCTGGACCTGGAGGTAGCCTCCAGCAATGACCAGACCTTTACCCATTCCGATATCCGCCGCACTGCCCGCACCCTGATGCAGATGCTGCCCGGCACTGACTTCATCTGTTCCGGCTACAGCGGCGTCCCCAACTATGACAACATGTTCGCCGGCTCCAACTGGGATGTGGAGGACTACGACGACTGGAACATCATCCAGCGGGACCTGATGGTGGACGGAGGCCTCAGGCCTGTGTCGGAGGAAGAAGTCATCGGCGTGCGCAACAAAGCGGCGCGGGCGCTGCAGGCTGTCTTTAAGGAACTGGGCTTCCCGGCCATCAGCGACGCCGAAGTGGAGGCCGCCACCTACGCCCACGGCAGCAAAGATATGCCGCCCCGCAATGTGGTGGAAGACCTGAAGGCCGCCGAATCGATGATGAAGCGGGGCATTACCGGTCTGGATATCGTCAAGGCTCTGGCTAAAAACGGTTTTACCGACATTGCCGAACATGTGCTGAACCTGTTGAAACAGCGGATCTCCGGTGATTATCTCCATACGTCGGCCATTTTGGATAAACAGTTCAATGTCATCAGCGCCGTCAACAACAAAAACGACTATCGGGGGCCCGGGACCGGCTACCGCATCAGCCGGGAGCGGTGGGATGAAATCAAGAACATCAGCCAGGCTGTCAAACCGTCTGACTTTGATGTGTGAGTCGGGAAAAGAGGTGTAGAGTAATGCAAATCAGTGAACAATTGATCCGGGAAGTGGTGGAACAGGTTCTGCAGGGCATGGAACAGCCGTCCCGTCCCACTAGGGCCGCAGCCGGCGGCCGGCCCATGGCCCTGACAGAGAAGGGAGAAGCCAAGGCCGGAACACGGGCCGACGAAGTGCTGATCGCCCTGGCTCCTGCCTTTGGCAAATATCAGGATAAGACGATTGTCAATGTTCCCCACAGCGAGGTGCTGCGGGAAGTCATCGCCGGCATCGAGGAGGAAGGGCTTAAGGCCAGGGTCATCCGGGTGCTCCGGACCTCGGACGTGGCTTTTGCCGCCCACGACGCCACCAAGCTGAGCGGCTCGGGGATTGCCATCGGCATCCAGTCCCGGGGCACCACGGTCATTCACCAGAAAGACCTGCCACCCTTGAGCAATCTGGAGCTGTTCCCCCAGTCGCCGCTTCTGGACCTGGAGTCCTACCGCGCTATTGGCCGCAATGCGGCCAAATACGCCAAAGGAGAATCCCCCACGCCGGTGCCCACGAAAAACGACCAGATGGCCCGACCCAAGTTCCAGGCTAAGGCAGCCGTGCTGCACATTAAAGAAACCGAGCATGTGGTTCCCGGCGCCAAGCCGCTGGAACTGGACGTGCGGTTTTAAGCCGCGGGAGGTGAAGAGAAATGTCACAGCAACAAGTGGTGGAAGACATTGTCCGTGAAGTATTGAAATCCATGCTGGCCGCACCGCAGGCGGGAGAAGCGCCGCCTTTGCCGGCGGCTGCTGGCGGCCTCAACCCGGAGCGGGATTATCCCCTGTCCGGCAAGCGGCCGGAATTGTTAAAGACGCCTACCGGCAAAAGCCTGGCGGATATCACTCTGGCTAAAGTGCTGAAAGACGAAGTCAAGGCCGAGGACGTGCGCATTACGCCGGAAACCCTGAAAATGCAGGCTGAGATCGCCGACGGTGTAAACCGCAATCAGTTTGGCGACAACCTGCGCCGGGCGGCCGAACTGACAGCGGTTCCCGACCAGCGCATCCTCGAGATTTATAACGCCCTGCGCCCCTACCGCTCCACCGAACCGGAACTGCTGGCCATTGCCGATGAACTGGAGACCAAGTACAATGCCAGGCAGAATGCCGCCATTGTCCGGGAAGCGGCGGCGGTGTACCGGCGCCGTAACCGCCTGAGAGCGGAATAGGAAAAGATTATGGCCATTGTCGCAGGAGTGGATATCGGCAATTCCACCACAGAGGTCTGCCTGGCCGACTTTGCCGTCAGCGGCAGGCGGTTTCTGGCCGGCAGCATTGTCAAAACTACCGGTATTAAGGGAACGGCGGCCAATGTTCCCGGCATCGTCCTGGCCCTGGAAGAAGCGCTGCAGCAAGTCGGGCTGGCATTGCCGGACCTGACGGAAATACGCCTCAATGAGGCTACACCGGTGATCGGCGATTTAGCGATGGAAACCATTACCGAGACCATCATTACCGAATCCACCATGATCGGTCACAATCCCGCCACCCCCGGCGGCATCGGGCTGGGAGTGGGCGTAACCGTGCCCTTTGACCGCCTGGCAGGCGTCAAGGCCGGTGAGAGAATCATCTGCATCATTCCCGGCGGCATTGACTTTGAAGACGCCGCCCGGGAACTCAATGCCGCCGCCAGCCGGGGCGTGGACCTGCAGGGAGCGGTGGCCCGCCAGGACGATGCCGTGCTGATCGTGAACCGGCTGCACCGCAAAATTCCGGTGCTGGATGAAGTCACCTTCATCGACCGGGTGCCCCCGGGCATGCTGGCAGCGGTGGAAGTGGCCGCCGCCGGTCAGAGTATAAAAAATCTGTCCAATCCTTACGGTATTGCCACGGTATTTCAACTGTCGGCGGAAGAGACAAAAATGGTAGTGCCCATTGCCAGGGCGCTGATCGGCAACCGCTCGGCCGTGGTTATCCGCACCCCCCGGGGTGATGTGAAGGCCCGGACCATTCCGGCCGGACTAATCAGCTTATCCGGGGAAAAAGGCAGAACCGATATTGATGTGGAGGCCGGGGCCGCCAAAATCATGGCGGCGGTGGAACAGGTCCAGCCGGTCCAGGATGTGCAGGGCGAGGCCGGCACCAATGTGAACGGCATGCTGGAACGGGTGCGCCAGGTCATGAGCGAATTGACCGGACAGCCGCTGGATGCCATGAAAATCCAGGACATCCTGGCGGTGGATACCTTTGTGCCGCAAAAAGTCCAGGGCGGCCTGGCCGGCGAGTTTGCGCTGGAAAACGCGGTGGCCCTGGCGGCTATGGTCAAAACCAGCCGGCTGCCCATGCAGCAGATTGCCGATCAGTTGAGGCGGCAGCTGGGAGTCAGGGTGGTCATTGCCGGAGTGGAAGCCAACATGGCCATCCGGGGCGCCCTGACCACGCCGGGCACCGATAAACCCCTGGCCATTCTGGACATGGGCGGCGGCTCCACCGATGCGGCGATCATCAGCCGGGACGAGCGGACCAGCGCCATTCACCTGGCGGGTGCCGGCGACATGGTGACTATGCTGATCCATTCCGAACTGGGACTCAATGACCTTGCCCTGGCGGAAGAAATCAAAATGTACCCTCTGGCCAAGGTGGAGAGCCTGTATCATATCCGTCTGGAAGACGGGACTGTGCAGTTTTTTGAACAGCACCTGCCGCCGCAGGTTTTTTCCCGGGTAGTGATTCTGAAAGAGAGCGAAATGATTCCCATCCCCACCGATCATCCTCTTGATAAGATCCGCCATGTGCGGCGGGAAGCCAAAAGAAGAGTCTTTGTCACCAATGCGCTGCGGGCGCTGACGCGGGTGGCCCCCACCGGCAATATCCGCCACATTTCCTTTGTGGTGCTGGTAGGCGGTTCGGCCCTGGATTTTGAGGTCGCCGACATGGTGACCGATGCCCTGGCCGAATACGGCATCGTCTGCGGCCGGGGCAACATCCGGGGTACGGAAGGCCCCCGCAATGCCGTGGCTACCGGCCTGGTGCTGTCCTACCCGGACGAAAGGGCGGGAAGCGCATGACGAACGGCGAGGTAACCGTCAGACCCTGCGTGATGGTCTATACCCTGCCTCATCCGGAGCTTAGCTTAAAACAGCGGGAAGTCCAGGCCGGCATGGAAGAAGAGGGCATACCCTGGGTGACGGAGGAGAGAGACAAGAGTGAAACCGCGGTTCTGGCCTTTCAGGCCGCTTCCGTTTCCCGGCTTGGCGTAGGGGTGGCCATCGGTTCTGAGGAACTTTGCGTCCATTACTATAAACTGCCGGTCCGGGAGCCGCTATTTTTCCTGTCAGGCCGGGGCACACCGGCCCAGTGGCGCCTCATGGGCAGCCATGCCGCCCGCCTGGTAAAGGGGATCCCGTTCAAAGAACTGCCGGCGGAGCAGCCGGGTCAGGAAGCAGAGGCTATTCTTGATATAGCTCTAGTGAATGAGATTGTAGAAAAAATTTTACATGAACTCCAAACTAGGAGGCCGTAAATAACTTCAATTATGTCGCGATAGGATCTAAAGTCAGAGACTGCTGAAAAGGCCCCAGATGCTAGGCGCGACGAGGATTACGCCGCGCGCCGCGTACTTGGTGTACACAAGCAAGTAACCGCAGAAGCAGCGACGCAGATGGGGTGTATTCAGCAGTTTCCCAGCGAGGTGAGAATATGGTCCAAAATGCCGTAGGCCTAATTGAGACAGTGGGGCTGACTGCCGCCATAGAAGCGGCTGATGCCGCCGTCAAGGCGGCCAATATCAAACTGATCGGCTATGAGCTTACCAAAGGCGGAGGCATGGTGGTGGTAAAACTAAGCGGCGACGTGGGCGCGATCCAAGCGGCGGTAGAAGCCGGCCGGCTGGCTGCCGGCCAGGTTGGCCGGGTATGGGCCACCCATATCATGCCGCGGCCCCATCAGGAAACGGCCGGTCTGGTCTATACCCGGGAAACGATAAGGGCAAATGATGACACAGGGATAGCGGCAAAGGAGCAGCAAGAAACCGGCAAAGCATCAGAGCCGGGTGCAGGTCCGGCGGTCCAGGCGCAAGCGGCCGTCCCAACGGCGGCTCCGGTAAAAAAGGGCGGCGAGATCTGCAACCTGTGCGGTGATCCTGCCTGCCCGCGTAAAAAGGGCGATCCGAAGGCAACTTGTCTGCATTACAACAAAATAAAGGAGGATGAATAGAATGCGCGGAGAGGCATTGGGAATGGTGGAAACAAAAGGGCTGGTGGGCGCTATTGAGGCAGCTGACGCCATGGTCAAAGCGGCTAACGTCCTGTTGGTGGGTTATGAAAAAATCGGTTCCGGCTTGGTCACAGTCATGGTCAGAGGCGATGTGGGCGCAGTGAAAGCAGCTACCGACAGCGGTGCGGCAGCGGCTCAGAAAGTGGGCGAAGTGGTTTCGATCCATGTGATTCCCCGCCCTCACACCGACATTGAAAAGATCCTGCCTAAAATGGAAGGGTAAAGAGATGGGGAGCCTCGCAAGGTTAGGGGAAAGCACGGGGTGAGATGGTGAGATGACAGAACGCAAGATAATTGAAGAGGCTGTCACGCAAGTATTGGCGGCGCTGGCCAGATTGGAGACGCCCCATACAGACATGGGCATTCCGGTAGGCATTTCCAACCGCCACATTCATCTCTCGGCCGATCATCTGGCCATATTGTTCGGCAGCGGCTATTCCCTGACCAAGGTCAAAGACCTGAAACAGGTGGGGGAATTCGCGGCCAAGGAGACCGTGACCCTCATCGGGCCGAAAGGAGTCCTCCAGGGCGTGCGGATTCTGGGACCGGTCCGGGGATTCACTCAGGTGGAGTTATCCCGTACCGACGGTTTTATCTTAGGCATTGCGCCGCCAGTACGGGATTCCGGCGATATTGCCGGATCAGCGGGAGCCGTCATCGCCGGGCCGCAGGGAACGGTCACTTTAGAAGAAGGCGTGATCTGCGCTGCCCGGCATATCCATATGTCCCAAGAGGATGCCCGCCGCTACGCCCTGGCCGACGGCGAGCGGGTGACCATCGCGGCGGCCGGCGGCCGAGGCGGCAGCCTGGCCAATGTCCTGGTCAGAATCCAGCCGGATTTCCGGCTGGAATGCCACCTGGACACCGACGAAGCCAATGCCCTGGGTCTGACTAACGGCGATCTGGTCAGGCTGCGCCCAAGAGGGGGGGAGTAGCCATGGATTACGAAGCAATGGTGAAGCTGATCACGGCGGAAGTGATGAAGCGCCTGCAGGCGGTTCCTTCCTCACGCCGGAGGCATAAAGCCCTGGCGGTATTTACCGGCGGCGGTATCGGCCTGGAGCCCGCCCTGAACCAACTACAGCGACTGCAGGATCAAGGGATCGTCTTCACTGCGGTTTTGTCCCGGCCGGCGGAACAGGTTGTGGGCAGCAGGCGGCTGCGGGAGGCGCTGGGGGAGGACTTGGAGATCATCGACAGTCAGTCGCCCTATCCGGGCCGGCAGCTGCGGGAAGCGGCAGTCATCCTGGTGCCTGTCCTGACCCAAAACACGGCGGCCAAACTAGCTCTGACCCTATCCGACACCCTGGCATCCACAGTGGTTTTGCAGGCCCTGATGCTGGGCAAACCGGTGCTGGCGGCACAAAACGCCGCCGATCCGCGGGATGCCTGGCGGGTCAAAGAACAGATAGGCGAAGCCTCGCCGGCGTTGCGTCAGGCTCTGGAAACCAATCTGAAAAAAATTGCCGGCTTTGGTGTACGCCTGATGCCGGTGGAGCAGTTGATGCAGGAGACCTGCAAGATACTGGAGCGGACGGAGCGGCGAGAACCCGCAGCCGCAGCGGCGGCAAAATGCGGCCTCATTGATGCGGCAGCGGTGCAAGCAGCTGCCTCACGGGGCGAGACCGTCATCATTGCGCCCGCCCGGGCGCTGGTTACCCCCTTGGCCCGCGACCTGGCCCGGGAATGCGGCCTGGAATTGCGGAAAGAAACGTGATGGGAGTGAAGGCGCATGTGGGTTGGAAAGGTCATCGGCACCGTAGTGGCTACCCCCAAGGATGACAGCCTGACCGGCTGCAAGCTCTTAATTGTCCGGCCGGCGGATTTTTGCCGCGGTGATGACCGGGATAAGCCGGTGATTGCCGTGGATACCATCGGGGCGGGCACCGGCGAGACCGTTCTGGTCGTGGAAGGAAGTTCGGCGCGGCATGTGAGCGGCCGGCCCAACGGAGCGGTGGATGCCGCTATTGTCGGCATCATCGACAGCATTGAAATCGATCAAGACTTGTTGAGGGAGCCATAAGAGCATGAAGGTCTATACCAAAACCGGCGATGAAGGTCAAACCAGCCTGCTCAGCCGGGAGCGGGTGTCCAAGGACCATGTCCGGGTAGACGCCTACGGTACGGTGGATGAAGCCAATGCCGCCATGGGGCTGGCCAAGGCTCTCACCGGCCAGGACTGGGCGGCAGCCCTTATCGACCGAATTCAGACCGAACTGATTGCACTGAATGCCGACCTGGCGACGGACGCTGCCGCTTCAGGCCAGGAACCCCGCATTGCCAAAAGCCATGTGGCCGGGCTGGAAGCCATCATTGATTCTCTGGAAGAGAAACGCATTCCCCAGCGCTATTTTGTCAATTCCGGCGGCACGCCTGCCGCTGCCGCCCTGGACCTGGCGCGGACGGTGGTGCGGCGGGCCGAGCGGCGGGCGGTGACTCTTCTGCGTTCCGGGGAGGTTTCCAGACCGGTCCTGTTATATCTGAACCGGCTCTCGGACCTGCTGTTTGTCCTGGCCAGGCGCCTGGAACAGGAAGCGATCATTGCCGCCGCCACCCGGCAGGTCATGGCGGCATTGCCCGGCGGAAACTTCATATTACAACAGGAGGAAAACACAATGCTGGCAAAAGCCAAACAGATGATGGCAGCGGCGGAAGAAAAGGCACGGGAAATCGGCGTCCCCGTGGTGATAGCCGTAGTAGACGAAGGCGGCAATCTGGTGGCGCAGCAGCGCATGGACGGAGCACTGCTGGCGAGCATTTCCCTGTCATTGGATAAGGCTTACAGCGCATTGGCCCTTAAAATGTCCACCGAGGAAGCGGCGGCACTGGCAGTGCCCGGAGAATCCCTTTTTGGCCTGAATACCGCCAATGGCGGCCGTCTGATCGTGTTTGGCGGCGGCCTGCCCATTGTCAAAAACGGACAGGTGATCGGCGGCATCGGAGTCAGCGGCGGCTCGGTGGAACAAGATATTGCGGTGGCCAGGGCAGGGATGGCCGTTTATTGACTGCCGGGCACCGGAAGGAGGAACAGACATAATGGTAGATCAAACACTTATTGAACAGATCACCAGGGCAGTATTGACCCAAATGAAGGCTGGAAAAGACGCTGCAGTCAGCGGTGACGGCATTTTCGCCACAGTGGACCAGGCAGTGGCGGCGGCCCGGCAGGCTTATCAGGAGCTTCGCCTGCTGACCCTGGAAAAGCGGGAAACTTTGATCCGGGCCATTCGGGATGCGGCCTTTGCCAATGCGGCCGTTATCGCTCAGATGGCCGTGCAGGAAAGCGGCATGGGCCGGGTGGAGGATAAAATCCTGAAAAATCAGCTGGCAGCCCGCAAAACGCCGGGCACGGAAGATCTCACGTCCCGGGCCTGGAGCGGCGATCACGGCCTGACACTGGTGGAAATGGCTCCTTACGGCGTCATTGGGGCCATCACTCCTACTACCAATCCGTCTGAAACCGTGATCTGCAACAGCATCGGCATGATCGCGGCCGGCAATTCGATCGTGTTCAGCCCCCATCCCACCGCCCAGAACACATCCCTGACCACCATCCGGCTCTTAAATGAAGCCATCGTCAAGGCCGGCGGCCCGGACAACCTTCTGACCGCCGTTGCCGAGCCGTCCATTGAGGCGGCCAACGCCATGATGCGGCATCCGGGCATTCAGATGCTGGTGGCCACCGGCGGTCCGGCTGTGGTCAAAGCGGTGTTGTCCTCCGGAAAGAAGGCCATTGGCGCCGGGGCCGGCAATCCGCCGGCGGTGGTGGATGAGACCGCCGATATTGCCAAAGCGGCCAAAGATATTGTCGCCGGCTGCTCCTTTGACAACAATCTGCCTTGCATCGCCGAGAAAGAAATTATCGCGGTGGGCCGTATTGCCGATGAATTGATATCCTATTTGCAAAAGTACGGAGCTTACCTGATTTCCGGCCGGGATATCGAGCGGCTGATGGAGGTGGTTCTTACCGAAAGGACGGAAGAGATGGCTCCCGGCTGCGTGGGAAAACCGCGTAGAGTCTATGGCGTCAATAAGGACTATATCGGCAAAGACGCAAAGTTTATTTTAAGCAAGATCAATATCCAGGCGCCGGATCATATCCGGGTCATCCTGTGCGAGACCCCGGCCGACCATCCTTTCGTGCTGGAAGAACTGATGATGCCGGTGCTGCCGCTGGTCTCGGTGCGGGACATCGACGCCGCCATCGATCTGGCGGTGAAGGTGGAGCATGGCAACCGGCATACGGCGGTCATGCATTCCAAGAATGTGGATTATATGACCCGGCTGGCCAAGGCCATCGAAACCACCATCTTTGTTAAAAATGCTCCGTCTTATGCCGGTATCGGCGTGGGCGGTGAAGGGTTCACCACCTTTACTATCGCCGGCCCCACCGGCGAAGGGCTGACCTCGGCCCGCAGCTTTACCCGGCAGCGGCGCTGCGCCTTGGTGGATGCCTTCTCGATCGTATAAAAAAGCGGGTGGAATAATGGATAATATGAAGGAACAGATACTGGCCGCCGTTAAGACGGCCGGGGTAGTGGGAGCCGGCGGCGCCGGCTTTCCCACCCACGTTAAGATCAACGCCGCAGTGGACATGGTGATTGCCAACGGCGCCGAATGTGAGCCGCTGCTGCGGGCGGATCAGCAGCTGATGGCGGTGGAGAGCAGGAAACTGATCATCGGTCTGCAGACGGTCATGCTGGCTACCGGGGCCAACCGCGGCTTTATCGGCTTGAAGAAAAAATACCAGGAAGCGGTAACGGAACTGCAGGCAGTTTTGGCTCAAACAGGAGAGAATCGCATTGAACTGTTTTTTCTGCCTGATTTTTATCCGGCCGGCGACGAACAGGTGCTGCTCCATGAAGTGACCGGCAGAATTGTGCCGGAGGGGGGAATTCCCCTGCATGTGGGCGCGGTGGTCAGCAATGTCCAGACCCTGGTCAATGTGGCCCGGTCCCTGGAAGGCCAGCCGGTGGTGGACAAATATGTCACCGTGACCGGGACGGTAGGCAATCCGGTGACCCTGGAAGTGCCGCTGGGAATCAGGATCGCTGAATTGATCGCTCTGGCCGGCGGTCCGGCGGTTCAGGACTATGCGATCATCGAGGGCGGTCCGATGATGGGCAGGCTGGTCACCCCCGATCAGCCGGTGACCAAAACAACCGGCGGCATTATTGTCCTGCCGCGGGAACACCCGCTGGTCATGCAAAAAAATCTGCCCTGGTCCATGATTGCCAATCGGGCCAAGGCGGTATGCTGCAACTGTATGGCCTGCACCGATGTCTGCCCGCGGCATTTACTGGGGCACAGCCTGCAGCCCCACCGCATTATGCAGGCCCTTGGCCGGGGGAAGTGCCGGAGGCGGTTATTACCCGTGCCATGCTGTGCTCGGAGTGCGGCGCCTGCGATATCTACGGCTGCACCATGGGATTGTCGCCCCGCCGGGTAAACGCCGAATTCAAACGCCAGCTGGCCAAAGCCGGCGTGAAAAATCCCCATCAGGCCAAACCCCAGGCCCCTCACGCCAGCCGTGAATTCCGCCGCATTCCCGCCAAGAGACTGCTGGCCCGTCTGGGTTTGGAACGCTATGAGGCCAAAGCGCCGCTGACTTTGCCGGCAATAACGGTGCAAAACGTGACCCTGCCTCTGGCCCAGCATATCGGCGCTCCCGCCCGGCCGATCGTCGGCGTGGGCAAGAGCGTAAAGCGCGGCGATCTCATTGCCGTGATTCCCGAGGGGGCGGCGGTGGGAGCCAATCTGCACGCCAGCATCAGCGGCCGTGTTACCGCAGTGGACAGCTGTGTGACGATTGAAGCTGTACAGGGGGATAAGATATGAAAAGCGCCATTGGCTTACTGGAAATGAAGAATATTACCAAGGGCATTCTGGCTGCCGATGCCATGCTAAAAGCCGCTCCGGTGGAGTTGGTAACCGCCCAGTCCCTGTGTCCGGGCAAGTATATGGTCATGGTGGCCGGCGACGTGGGCGCCGTTCAGAGCGCGGTCAGCAGCGGCCGGGCAGCTGGCGGCGCGGAGAATATCGTGGATGAATTCGTCCTGCCCAATCTGCATCCCAACCTGTTTCCGGCATTGACCGGCTGTACCGAGGCAAAACAGCTCCGTTCCCTGGGACTGATTGAAAGTTATTCCGTAGCCTCGGCCATTATTGCCGCCGATACGGCCGTAAAAGCCGCTGCTGTTGAGCTGCTGGAAGTTCGGCTGGCCCGGGGAATGGGCGGCAAAGCCCTGGTAACGTTAAGCGGCGAGGTTGGGGCCGTCACCGCCGCCGTGCGGGCCGGCAGCAGTGCTATTCTAGACAGCGGCTTTTTGGCGGATCAGCTGGTTCTGCCAGCGCCCCACAAAGAACTGGCGGCCCTGGTGCTTTAAAGCGTAAAGGTCAGAACCCCTATGTCAAGCCCGTAGGGCTGACATAGGGGTTCTGGACGGTAAGGCAATTTTATTGCTTTGACATAATGATAGTGCCATGATATAGTATGTTAAAGAAAGAAGGAGTGTATGGATGTCGGTAGTGCTGTAAGGATTTAAGTTGAACGCATGAGATGAGCAGTTGTTCTGCTCTTGTTTATGTTGTGAAAAACTGCCTTACAGATTGAATGAGCATCCATTTTTATAATGGTGTAATTTGTAGCGCAGTAGCATACTGTGCTTTTTTGTTTCTTTCTATAAGGCGAAAATTAGAAAGGAAGAATAACATGTATACATTTACAAACCAGTTTATTTCTAATGATAAAAATGCGGAGTTCTTGAAAGCTGCTATGATGGGGCCAAACGCCTTGCGAGTAACAGAGGAATTAACGTCACACCTAAACATTAATGAGAATATGCGAATCCTTGACCTCGGTTGCGGGTGTGGCCTTTCCACGATTTTATTAGCGAAAAAATTTGGTGCGTGTGTTTTCGCCGCCGACCTTTGGATTTCGCCAACTGAAAACTATGAGCGTTTCCAATCTATCGGAATTGATGATAAGGCCGTTCCCATTTTCGTAGACGCGACTAAAGGATTGCCTTTCGCAAATGGATATTTTGACTTGTTGTTCACGGTGGACGCTTACCATTATTTCGGTGATACGGCGGAAATGCTCCCGTCGCTCATTCCTTTTGTAAAAAAGGGCGGCTATATCGCCGTGGCTATTCCCGGCTTAAAATACGAATTTGAGAAAAACGTTCCCGATGAAATGCAGCCGTTTTGGAATAGCGAAATGGAAAGAACCTTGCATTCTCTTGATTGGTGGAAGGATTTATGGAAGATGGCAGAGGGTATTGAAATAGTGGACAGTCGTGAAATGGCCTGCTGCAGACAGGCGTGGAAAGAGTGGCAGACCGGTTATCACCCCATTGTCGCTGATGACATCAAAATGATGGAAGCTGAGGGTGGAAAGTATTTTAATCTCGTTCAGTTGATAGCTAAAATTATCTGAATATCTTTGCCATTTGATTTTCTTAAAACACACTTTGTCTTCTGGGAACCCCTATGTCAAGCCCGTGGGGCTGACATAGGGGTTCTTTTTTATTTTCCGGTAAAAAATCCAATAGAAAACAAATGTTATCTTTCTCCTTTTTTCTAACAGAAATAAAATCTTTGCCGGCGACAATATCGATGGATACCCACATAAAAGGAGGCAAAATAACATGAGCAATACGATCACCAATTACTGGCTAACCCCGACCACTACGGAAAAGAGCAGCACCACAGGCAGCAACAGCCTGAGTGATTTCGACTCGTTCATTCAGCTGCTGGCAACTGAACTGCAATATCAGGACCCTACCGATCCGGTCAGCAGTACCGAGTATGTGTCCCAAATGGCCCAGATCAATTCGCTGGAGGCTCTGCAGAACATCTACACCGGAATCAGCAATACCGCGGCCTTCGATATGATCGGCCAGGAGGTGGCCTATCAGATCACCGATGCATCAGGCAATGTCGTTACCTATACCGGCACCGTGCAGTCGGTGATCTCTTACGGCGGCAATACCTATCTGAATGTGGATGGAACCGCCGTGACCCTTGATTGTGTGGTGGAAGTGGGCAACATTTCGGATTCCGGTGACACCACAGCCACAGCCTAAGACATATTTGCAACAAATAGCAGAGGGGGTAATTTCCTATGATGATGGCGCTCTATTCCGGGGTATCGGGCCTTAAGTCCCAGCAGTCCAACCTCGATGTGATCTCCAATAATATCGCCAACGTAAACACTACCGGTTATAAGCAGCAACGGGTCAGCTTCAGCGACCTCTTAAGCCAGACCCTCAGCGGCGCTTCCGGCGCCACCAGCACCCGCGGCGGCGTGAATGCCAAACAAATCGGACTTGGCGTCAGCATTGCCTCCACCGATATTCTCATGACGGTAGGCAGCACCCAGTCTACCGGCGTCAGTACCGACGTATCTATCGGCGGCAGCGGCTTCTTCATCGTCCAGGGCGGTTCGGTAGGCCAATACCAGTTTACCCGTGCCGGCAATTTCGGCGTGGACGAGCAGGGCAACCTGACCGTCGGCGGCTATCAGGTCTGCGGTTGGCTGGACTATGGCGGACAGCCCCAGGCTGACGGCTCTTATGTTTATAACACCAATAAAGAAGTAGAACCCATTAACATTTTTTCTGATATCTATAACGGCAACAAACAGATCATCAACCCTACTCCCACCACTGCCGCTACTTTTACCGGCAATCTTGACCCCTCGGCAGAGGTTGCTTCCACTGCTACTGGGCTCAATGATATCGGCGGCACAGTCGACGAGTTTGACAAAACGACATCAATGACGGTCTATGATGCCCAGGGCAACAGTTACGATATTCAGATCAACTGGAAAAAGTGCTATGTTGACAATACGGACCCCGCTAATCCGGTGACCAGCTGGTATTGGGAAGCCTCTTCCGCCGCCTCGAATCTGACGGTTGCTGCCAGCGGCTATGTTGAGTTTGATGCCAGCGGCAACATTATCACCACCGATCCGACTGATTTCAATACCACGCCGACGATTACCCTGACCCCGTCCGGCGCCTCGGCCAGCACCGCGCCCTTTAACATCAGCCTGGATTTTACCAACGTTTCCACCTATACCAGCGCTACCGACAGCGGCGTCACCGTTTCCTATATCGACGGCTATGCAGCGGGCGAACTTCAGGATATCAGCATCGGCTCCAATGGGGTCATTACCGGTATCTACAGCAATGACCAGACGCAGCCCCTGGGGATGATCGCCCTGGCGGTTTTCTCCAATCCTGAAGGTCTGGAGAAAATAGGAACCAACCTTTATACAACCAGCGCCAACTCCGGCGATTTTACCGGCGGCGTTGCTGCCGGCAGCGGCGGTACGGGCACCTTGAGTTCCGGCACGCTGGAAATGTCCAATGTGGATCTGGCCGAACAATTCACCCAGATGATGATCGCCCAGCGGGCCTATCAGGCCAACAGCAAGATCCTTTCCACCGCTGATGAAATGCTGCAATCTCTCATCAACATGTGATGCATGTCCCGCCCATACATAAGGCGGGATTGGTTTCACCGCTCTGGGGACAGGGATCTGTATCATCTAAAGACAAGGAGGTGCGGCTATGAGTTCGACTTTTGGCGGCTACAGCGTTGCCTATTCGGGAATGCTTGTGAATCACACCAACCTGGCGGTTACCAGCGCCAACCTGTCCAATGTCAATACTGCCGGTTATTCCCGGGTGAGGGCAGCCAATGTGGAAACCAATACTCCTTTATCGGGAGGAGCGTCCGTGGGAAACGGCTCCAGCGTGGAAGAAATCCGGCGGGCGCGCAACCAGTTTCTCGATCAAACCTATCGCCGGCAAAATGCCGAATCCGGCTACTGGGCGGTTAAAAGCGGCGATTTGGAATACATGCAGGAAGTGCTGATGGAGTTTGTGGCCAATGATGATGACGGGACCTCCGACGACGGTTTGCAGCAAATGATCGAAGACTTTTTTTACAGCTGGGACGAACTGAGCAAAGACCCCAGCAGTGTCAGTACCCGCCAGTCGGTTACCGAAGCCGGGGTTTCCCTCATCAGCGCCCTGAGCGGGATCGACGAGCAATTGCAGCAGCTGCAGCAGGACGCCGTGAACCGGGTCAGGGACAGCGTGGCCAGCCTGAACGACCTGGCCGGACAAGTCGCCGTCCTGAACAAGGAAATCTCCCGGGCCGAGGCCGGCGGCGGGGAAGCCACCTATCTGCGGGATCAGCGCGACAGCCTTTTGGACGAGATGTCTTCCCTGGCCAATATCAAAGTGTCAGTACAGTCCAACGGCGTCTTCCAGGTCACCATTGACGGCGTGACTCTGGTCAGCGGCGACCGGGCCTATGAATTGGTGACGGAAGGCGACGGATCGAGCGCCAATCCGCTGACAGTGCAATGGGCTGATTTTGACCGCCGGGCCGGCATTACCAGCGGCAGCATCAAAGCGTATCTGGAGGACGCCGATCCAACCGGCTGCCAGACTATTGACGCCGCCGGCCTTCCCTATGACTTCACTGCAGACGCAACCAGTTCCATCACCAATCTGCGGCAAGGCTTGAATGACTTGATCACCACCCTGGCGATTGAAATCAATGCAGTGCACAGTAGCGGCATCGGTCTTGACGGCAGCACCGGCCTGGATTTTTTCACCACTGTCGACGCCAGCCAGCCGCTCAGTATCAGCAATATCCAGGTCAATCCTAAGATAGCGGACGATTGGAATAAGATTGCCGCGTCTGCCAGCGGCGAAGCCGGCGACAATACCATCGCCAATCAGATCTATGATCTGAGTAGCGGCGAATACTTTCAATATGACACTTCATCAATGAATTGCAACGATTTTTATCAGGCCCTGATTTCCTGGCTGGGAACCGCCGGCGATAACGCCGAAGGGTACTACGAAACCCAGACCGCTCTGGTCCAGCAGTTGGACACGCAGCGGCAGTTGGTGGCCAGTGTTTCCATGGACGAGGAAATGTCGAACATGATTATGTATCAGAACGCGTACAGCGCCAGTTCGCGGGTGCTCAGCACCATTGACGGCCTGATCGGCGATTTGATTGCCGAAATAGGATAAGGGGAGGATTGAGATGGCTTCTACATTCATGGGCCTCAGCATTGCTTCGCGCGGTCTGGCCGCCAGCAAAATCGGCCTGTCGGTGACGGCCAACAACACCAGCAACGTGAATACCACCGGTTATTCGCGGCAGGTTGTGAATCAAAGCGCCGCCGGCCCTTCCGCGGTTTACAGCGGCCGCCTCTATGTGGGCGCGGGAGCCCAGGTCGATTCAGTGCTGCGGGTCCGGGATTTTCGTCTGGACCAGAAATACTGGCAGGAGAATAGTTCCCTGGGCAAATGGGAAACCCAGGCCAACTATCTGCAGGAAATCGAATCCATCCTGGGAGAGCCCTCCAGCAGCGGCTTTACGACTACCATGGATGAATTCTATGGGTTGCTGGAGACCTTGTCCACGAATCCCGGCGATTCGGCGGCCCGGACTGCGCTGCAGCAGGCAGGGGCTGCCGTGGCCGTCTATCTGAACGATGCCTCGCAGAGACTGACCCAGCTCCGCAGTGATGTTAACGTTGATGTGAAAACAACGGTGACCCAGATCAATTCCTACACCCAGCAGATTGCCGAACTGAACCAGCGGATCACCACGGCGTCAGCCGCCGGCTCTGCCGCCAATGAGCTTAAAGACCAGAGGGATGCCCTGATTGACGAGCTGGCCAAGCTGGCCGGCATCCGGGTCAGTGAAATTGTGACAGGCACTCAGTCTGATGGCACGGAAACAAAAGTCCTGTCCATCACGGTCGACGGCTCCACGCTGGTCAATGGCGACAAAGCCCGGCAGCTGGAAGCGTATACCATAACCGACGGCAGCGCCCAAAACGGCTTGTACGGCATCCGCTGGAAAGATACCGGTGCGTCATTCGATCCGGGCGACAACGGTTCGCTTAAAGCCCTGCTCGACATGCGGGACAGCGCTGGCTCAGACAGCAAGGGAATCCCCTGCTATATCAGCCAGTTGGACGAGTTTGCCCGCACCTTTGCCAAAGCCTTCAATGAAGGCATCTACAAAGGCGGCGCCTCCTATTACGGCGGCCATGCCGGTGGTGTCGGCCTCGACGGGTCCACCGGCATCCGCTTTTTCTCCTTTGACGGCCTGTCGTCAGCCGACCTGATGGCCAGCGGCGCCGGTACGGATGAGGTCTACGCCAATATCACGGCCGCCAATATATCGCTGTCCCAGGATGTGCTGGGCGATATCAACACGATTGCCGCTGCCTCTGCGGCCGGCGGGGACGAGAATAATGAAAACATCAATGACCTGATCAGCATCGTGCAGGATTCCCGCATGTTCAACAGCGGCACCCCTGAGGACTTTATGAACTCGATTATCGCCACTCTTGGCACGTCCAGCGCCTATGCCCAACGGCAAAATGACAATCAGACCACGCTGGTGAAATATATCAGCGGCAGCCGTTCTTCTCTGGCGGGCGTCTCCACCAATGAAGAAACGGCCAACATGACCAAATATCAGCAGGCTTACGACGCATCGGCGCAAATGGTCACTGTATGGAACCAAATTTACGCCACGACGATCAATATGGTATCGTCAGATTAAAGAAGGGAGGATGAGAATAAAATGCGGATCACCAACAACATGATGATTGCCGATACCGTCTGGAATATCAATAAAAACGCCGCACGGCTGAGCAAAGCCCAGCAGCAGATGTCGAGCCAGCAGAAGATTCAGCTCCCCTCCGACGACCCTGTGGTAGCGACGCGGGCCATCAAATACCGCAACTATGTTGATACGGTGGCCCAATACCAAAAAAACGTGGAAGACGCTGCTTCCTGGCAGAAAGTAACCGAGAGCGCCCTCAACGATTTAGGCGATATTATTACCCGGGCGCGGGAATTGACGGTAGAGGCTTCCAGCGATGTTTTGACCGAGGAGGAACTGCAGAAAATCAAGGCAGAAGTGATCCAGCTGCAGCAGGAAGCAGTTGACGTCATGAATACTTCTTACGCCGGGCGCTATGTTTTTGCCGGTTTTGCCACCGACGAGGCGCCGTTTGAATTGGTCTCCACCTCTGCCGGCGATAAAGTGATGTTTAAAGGCCAGTATCTGAGCATCGGCGGGCCGATGGCCGATTCCCTCAGCGACGCAGATATCACCGCCTTTTGCACGGCTAACGCGTCGGATATATATCAGGACAGCGGCGACCAAGCCATCCAATACAATATTGGCTATGGCGCCCAGGTGGCGGTAAACCTGGAAGGCCAGGATGTCACCGGCCAGGAGACTGACAGCAATCTGTTCGATACTTTTGCCAAGCTGCTCCTGGCTCTGGACGGCGAAACCAGCTATAAGACGGCTGAAGTTAGCGGGACGCCGGCTGCCGTCACAGTGACCGCCAATAATTTTGAAATTGACGACCTGCTCACCGACTGGGACGAAGATCACGAGCGGGTACTGACGGAGCAGGCCGACTTGGGGGCCCGCATGAACTATGTCAACATGACGAAAAACCGCCTGAGCAATGACCATGAAACCTATACCACTCTGATGAGCAACAACGAGGATGTGGATACAGCGGAAGCTTCCATAGCGCTGACCACGGCCGAATATGTTTATGAGGCGTCTCTGGCAGTGGGAGCAAAGACGATCAACAAAACGCTGGTAGACTTCTTAGCATGATCCGGGAAAAAGAGAAGGAGGCGGGATGAATGTCCAGTTCAAGCAGCGTGACATCAACTACGGTCAGCGGAACGACAAGAGTTACCGGACTGGTTTCCGGCATTGATGTGGATTCGATTGTCGAGCAATTGATGAGCGCAAAAAAAACCAAATTAAACAAGCTGCAGCAACAGCAGCAGCTGGCGGAATGGAGGCAGGAGACATACCGCGGCATTATCAGCGAGGTGCAGTCCTTTACCAGCAAGTACTTTGACGTGACTTCCTCCAGCAGCCTGCTGAGCCAGAGCACTTTCCGGCAATTCCAGACCAGCAGCAGCAGTGCCGTGACGGTGACAGCCGGCAGCGGCGCCGCGGCGGGAACCCACAGCATCCAGGTCAGCCAGCTGGCCACGGCAGCCACTCGGACGACTGACGGCAGACTGTCGCAGGATATCCGGGGCGCCAGTGCCGCCGATTATTCGTCCCTGACAGGCAAAAGCTTTGTGATCGAAGTGGATGGCAGCAAAAAGACGGTGACTCTGGATGATTCGGTTGCCGATGCCGCGTCCCTGCAGACAGCCATCGACAAGGCCGTAGGCGAGGGTAAGGTGACGGTGACCGAGGACGCCGGGGTGCTGACCATTGCCGCTGCTTCCGGCAGCGGCGTGCAGAAGATTACCGTCAGCAGTTCCGGTTCGTCCAGCAGTGCCTTGGAGTCGCTTGGCTTCAGCGGCGAAGGAGCGATCCTGTCCAACCGGATTGATACCTCCGCCACCTTGGAGACGCTAGCCGGCACTATAGCCAACAGCTTCACCTTCAACAGCGACGATCAGGTCGAATTTGCGGTCAACGGGGTCAGCTTTACCTTTGACAAAGACGATACCTTGGACCAAGTGATGAAGAAAATTAATCAAAGCGACGCCGGCGTGACTCTTTCCTACAACTCTCTTTCCGATCAGCTGGTATTAACAGCCGGCGAGACCGGCGCCGGGCAAACCCTGACCGTGACTGAGACCGACAGCACCTTTCTGGCGGCTGCCTTGAGCCAGGCCTCTGCCGGACAGGACGCCAAGCTGACTCTGGACGGGCAGGAACTGACCCGCAGCTCCAATACCGTAACTGTTGACGGCGTGATCTATACCCTAAACGAAACTACTACGGAAGCGGTTACCGTAACCCTGGCGCAGGATACTGACACCATTTACGATACCATTGCCGGTTTTGTCAATGATTATAATGCGCTGATTGACAGCATCAACGCCGAGTTATCCGCCGAGTATGATTCGGATTATCCGCCGCTGACGGAAGATCAGAAGGCCGAAATGTCGGAAGACGAAATAGAAGAGTGGGAGGCCAAGGCCAAAACCGGTCTCTTAGCCGGCGACTCGGTGCTGAAAAACCTGCTGAGCAACCTGCGGACGGCTGTGTACGATTCGGTTGCCGGCCAGTCGGTCACGATCAGCGGCATCGGCATTACCACTGGCACTTATGATGAAAAGGGCAAATTGCATATTGACGAGACCAAGCTAAAAGAAGCCATTGAGGCCAACCCTGAGGGAGTGATGAATCTCTTCACCCAGCAGTCGTCTGCCTATTCCGGGACTACCACCGTGCGCACCTTAAACAGCGGCGAGCTGCAGACCCGCTACAAAGAGGAGGGCCTGGCCTACCGGTTCTACGACATTCTGCAGGCCAATGTTTCAACCATCCGGGACAACAGCGGCAATAAGGGACTGCTGCTGCAGAAGGCGGGGACAAGCGGCGACGCTTCCTCTACCGATAATGTGCTGACCAATGCCATTAACGATTATCAGGAGAGAATTGAGAAAGAAGAAGAACGGCTGGATGAGGAAGAGGAGAGGCTTTACGCCCAATATACCTCTCTGGAAACTTATATCAGCCAGATGAATGCGCAGCTGACAGCCCTGCAGTCCTATCTCAATACCGGGAGCTGATCATGGCGGATCAGTGTGAATTTCAGGCAGCTTTGCTGAAAAAGCTGGAGCTTCTTGAAAAAATCCTTATCAATACCGCAACGCAAAGCCGTTTCGTCCGCCGCCGGGAGATGACCGGACTTCGCCGGCTGCTCAGAGAACGGGCTGCGCTGCTCAATGAACTCGCTGCTCTAAACCATGACTTAAGAGGCAACAATGACCGGGAAATGCCTGATGAGTTCAAGCCCGTTATTCGGGTAATTGAGGTTAAGCAGGGAGAAATACTGGCTCTAAGCGATCAAGCCATGCAAGACGCCGTAAACGAGCATAAGCGCATTATGGCTGAATTAAACAATGTCCGAATGATGCGCCGGCTGAAAAACGGCTATGATCAACCAGCGGGCGGGATAGCCAGAGTCAGCCGGTTGAATCTCAAAGGATGAAGCATAATACCGGGGCAGTCTGGGAGTATTGTAGTGAAACGGGCAGTAAACAAATTGCTGCGTAAAATGAAGAGGGGTGCCGCAAACGTTTTTGGAAAAAACGCTTGCGCACCTAAAAAAACAGCCATAAACTACAGCGGAGTAATTATTTGTTCGTTTCGAATTTTACACTGACTATCCGCTGCACAAAAAGAACAATCATCGCGATGAATACGGCCAGGCCGAGCCAATCGGCCGTGGGTCCGAATTCCTTGACGAGGGCCAGCGGTGCGTCGCTGCCGCCGCTCGTTACGGAGAATACGATGATAATGGCGATGATAACGCCCATTATGCTTTCCCCGACGATAAGGCCGGACGCAAACAGCACCCCGTGGCGGTTGCAGGCTTCCACATCTTCTTCGATGTTTTGCGGACTCCGCTCAGCCGCCCGGTTACGCAGGTACCGGAACACGAAATAGCTCATAACGGCACCCAGGATAAGCGGCATTTCCAAAGTCGGCGGCAGATAAATTCCCATGCCGACAGCCAGGGGAGGGAGGGAATATTTCGCCGAGTTCTTTTTCAGGAGGCGGTCCACAATGATCATCGCGATCCCGACGCCCACGCCGCCAAGAATGTAGTTCCAGTCCAGGTTATGGCTGAAGATCCCTTGGGCGATCGTGGACATCAGCGTTGCCTGCGGCGCGGACAGGACCTGACTTTCATCCATACCGGGGCGCGGCATGGCGCCGACAAAACCGTATGCTTCATATAAGAGATTTAATACCGGTGCGATAGCGAAGGCTCCGACGATGCAGCCCAGCAGCAAGGCCACCTGCTGCCGCCAGGGGGTGGCGCCGACCAGATAGCCGGTCTTGAGGTCCTGGAGGTTATCGTTCGAAATAGCGGCGATGCTGACAATAACGCTGGTTATAAAAATCGCCAGCGCAATGGCGAACTTGGTGCCCATTGCCGTGTCGAAAAGGCTGACGGTAGAACCGATGCCCAGTACCACCAGCGAGGAGATAATGATCCCCAGGATGCCGATCCCCGAGATCGGGCTGGCCGAGGTGCCAATCAGTCCGGCCATATAGCCGCAGGCTGCGGCCACGAAGAAACCCATGCAGATGGCGACGGCCACACCGGCGATTACAAAGAGCCAGGTAGTGCCAGCCGCCAGGTTTGCGTCAGCGATAAAGGAATAAAAGGTTCCCAGCAGTCCGATCAGAATAACGGCCAGAACCATACCGGTCGCTTTAGGCGACATGTCAGTATCCATGCGATGCAGGGTTTTCCCGGCGTCCTGACGGTTCATGGCCTGCATTGAAATCTGCATGCCTTCTATAATGGGTTTTATAAGCGTAAACAATGTCCATATGGCGGCAATACCGATCGCACCGGCGCCGATAAGCCGCACCTTTTGGGCCCAGATCGCGGAGGCGAGGGCGCTGGCGCTCTGCCCGGCGGCCGGGGGCGTAATCGAGGTGAGATAGGGTACAAATACACCCCAGGCCAGAATTGTGCCCGTCAGCATGGCCATGCCGCTGGCGATACCGATCAGATAACCGGCTCCCAGCAAAGCGGAGGAGAAACCGATCGGCAGTTGCGAAGTGATTTTGCCGAAGGTGAACCAATAGTGCACTTCGGACGAAATCACCTGAAAACCGCTTGTGCCCAGACTAACGATTGCCGAAATAATACCACCGGACAAAATTTCTCTGATGCCATTTTCTTTGGTTCCAGCAGCGCTGCCGCTGCCTACTTTCAAGATTTCGGCAGCCGCCAGACCTTCCGGATAAGGCAGATCGCTGTTGACAACCATCGCACGGCGAAGCGGGATGGTGAACAGCACGCCGAGACAACCGCCGCAGGCACAGATCATTAAGGTTTGCCAGAAGGCAAAGCCTTGCCAATACCCGATCATCAGCAGGCCGGGAATGATGAATATAACTGCGGAAAGAGTGCCTGCCGCCGATGCCTGGGTCTGAACCATGTTGTTCTCCAGGACATTAGAGTCTTTAAACATCTTCAAAACCGCCATGGAAATAACGGCTGCAGGAATGGACGACGAAAATGTCAGACCTACTTTTAAGCCCAGATAAACGTTTGATGCCGTAAAGATAACTGTAATAAGTACTCCCAGCAACATTCCCCGTAGTGTAAGTTCCGGAACATCCAGATTATGACTCGTGAAATCGACTTGTTTCATACGTATCCTCCTTTTCGGAAACCAAAACCAAGTAATATTCTCAAGCAAGTTTATCTGGAAATTTTCTCTATCTTTGCGTAAATTCCTGCTGTTTTCCATTAAGAGCAGACAAAAGAATATTTGTCCATTCCAGAAGGATTAATATTGACATATCATGATATTTCACTGCCTGCTATCGGCTGTAATCGATTTTCGTTCGGCTTAAATCCTAAGTCTTAGACTGTTTGACTTTGACTTCACTTTCGACAGCCTGGGGATGAAAAAGCTGACCTGAAATTTCAGGTCAGCTTTTTCATATTTATTGCCTATTGCAAAAGTGTCAATACCTGCTGCGGCTGCTGATTGGCTTGCGCCAGCATGGCCGTAGCCGCCTGAGTCAGAACGCTCAGTTTGGTGTATTCGGCCATTTCCGAAGCCATATCCACGTCGCGGATGCGGGATTCGGCGGCAGTCAGATTCTCGCTGGAGGTAGTCAGGTTGTTGATGGTGTACTCCAGGCGATTTTGAACGGCGCCGAGTCTGGACCGAGTGGACGCTACTGTTGACAAAGCGGTGTCGACGGCTTTCAGCGAGATGTCGGCTGATTCCTGGGTGTTGATTTGGAGGCCTTGTACTCCCAGGGTGGTGGCATCCATGGCATCGACAAAGATGTTGATGCTTTGGCCGCTGTTGGCGCCGATCAGAACAGTGGCCGAGCCGTCCAGGCGGACGTTAGCGGCTGCCGTAGTCTGTTTAAACCCGGACAGAGCGTCGGTGGCGGTGGTGTTGGTATCGCCGTCGCCGCCTTCGGCAGTATTGGTAACGGTGATGGTCAAGCCGTAGAAGGCGCCGTCGATACCGGCGGCAGTGGCTGTCGCCACCAGTGCGTTGGTTGTCGCATCAATTGTCAGATCAGCGTCGGCAACGAGAGCATCAATATCAGTTAACGCTGTCGCGGCAGCTACCTCCAAGGTATCTGAAACCAGCTCACCGTCTTTGATGTAGCTGACGGTAATTGTGTCGCCTTCTTGAATTCCCAGGGAATTGCCGGCAGTATCGGTGAGGGCTGTCAGTGCCGTACCCGTGGTTGTCGCTGCGTTGAGCGAGGTATTGGTTTGTACGGTAGCTACGGCAGCTGTGACGGGTGTTCCCATCGAGCCGTTCAGCAGCTTCTTGGTATTGAACTCGGTGGTACTGGCGATACGGTTGATTTCCTTAACCAAAGCATCGACTTCATCCTGAAGGTTAGCACGGTCTTCTTCGGTGTTGGTGTCGCTGGCTGACTGGACGGCGAGCTCGCGCATACGCTGCATGATATTCGTGGTTTCCTCCAGAGCGCCTTCTGCTGTCTGTACCAGTGAAATGGCATCCTGGGCATTGCGGCCGGCTTGGTCCAGGCCGCGGATCTGGCTGCGCATTTTTTCGGAGATTGCCAGACCGGCCGCATCGTCGGCCGCCGAGTTGATGCGATAACCGGACGACAATTTCTGCAGGGATTTGTTCATCGAGCTGCTGTTCAGATTCAACTGATTATAGGTGTTCAAAGCTCCAAGATTGTGATTAATGATCATTCCCATTGTTCAATTTCCTCCTTGAATTTTCAATTTTCATCCGTGATAAGGGTGCCGAGAGTTTAAAACTTCATGACCGGTTTCGCTACGGTTTGTCCATCGGTATGACTCCTTTCTTAGTTATCTGCCCTTGTTTTCGTACCCTAATCTTTGAATTTTATTTGGAAAAATATTGGAATTTGATTTGAAATATAAGTTTTATAAACCCGGTTTAAGCAATAAAAAAGCCACCGGCTTTTCACCAGTGGTTTCAGGCAGATGTAGAATTAAGATATTGAGTTGTTCGTTTTCAGGCTAGCGCCAGGGGAAATGCACGGTAAAAGTGGTACCTGCGCCGGGAATGCTGGCTACTTGGATGAATCCGCCGTGATTTTCCACGATCCATTTGGCAATGGCCAGTCCCAGACCGGATCCTCCCTTGGATCTGGCTTTATCCACCTGATAAAAGCGATCAAAAATTTTGTCAAAATGCTCGGAGGCAATTCCTTCGCCGGAATCGGCAACGGTTAGGATTGTCTGATTGGATTCCTGGGATAGGGTAAGGTCGACTTTACCTCCGGCAGGGGTATGCCGGATTGCATTATCTAATAAAATAGCAATAACTTGTTTGATTTTGGCTTCGTCGCCGTACCCTGCCACCGGTGTGGCAGCCGTTATATTGAAGGAGACTCCCTTGCGGGCGGCAACAGGCTCAAAGGGAGTCGCAGCCTGCAGCAAGGCATTATGCAGAAAAAATGATTTCGGGTCAAGCGGCTGCTGCTGCGAATCGGCTCGGGCCAGGAAGAGTAAGGATCGAACAAGATTGGACATAGAGAGGGCCTCTTCCCTGATATTGTTCAGCCACTTGGTTTGACTGGCCACCGATTCATGGGAATTTGCCATGATGATATCAAGATGGGTCAAAATGACCGTCAGCGGTGTACGCACTTCGTGAGAAGCATCGCATACAAAATCCTTTTGCTGCTGCCAGATTTGCTGCAAAGGCGTAAGGAATCGGTTAATCAGAAAAAAGTGGCAGCCTGTGGATAGAGCCAGGCAGGCTATGCCGATTATGGATAATTCCATACGGGTAAGGGCATTGGTTTGGGAAAAATAGCAGGTTGCAGTAATGAACAACAGCAATAGCAGCAAGACGGCTGTATGTACTACATGGATTACGATCAATTTAATTCGCAGATTTTGCAACATTTTCGGTTTCCTGGAAGTAATAGCCTATGCCGCGTACTGTTTTGATGCAGGCAACGTTCAGCTTCTTGCGCAAATAATGTATATATAGATTGACATTCGCCATATCGGTTTCTGAGTTATAACCCCAGACTTTCTCCATAATCCGCTGCTTGGTCACTACCCGATCGTGATTGCGTATCAGTAGTTCTAAAAGCTGTGATTCTTTGACGGTAAGCTGGATTACTTCATCGCCTTTCTTAACTTGGCTGCGCAAAGGGTCAAAGATCAGGCCGGCGGCGCCGAAGGTGTCCTCCGCCAGTTCTTTTCCCTTCCGCCGGGACAAGGCCCGCAGTCTGGCCAATAATTCATCGATAGAAAAGGGCTTGACCAAATAGTCATCGGCGCCGGCGTCCAGACCTTCAGTCCGGTCCTGGGGCGTATCCTTCGCGGTAAGAAAAATGACCGGCGTATCCACTCCCAGGCTTCGCATCTCTCGGATGATTGAGAGACCGTCTTGTCGGGGCAACATCCGATCCAGAATGATAATGTCGTAGATTCCGGTGCAGGCCATTTCGCATCCCGTTTCGCCGTTTAAGACGGCATCCACTATGTAACCGTTTTTCTTCAACAAATGAGTTAATGCTTCAATCAACTTAGCCTCGTCTTCCACTAGCAGTAGTTTCAATTCAAAACATCCTTTTAGTGCACAGCCGTGTGAAAATTTTCCTTCCGTGGACATTTATATTATAGCGGAATACTCTTTGAATTTCATTTATTTCCAAGAAAAATGGTAAAATGATTCAAAATATGTCGGGAAAGAGACGCATAGCACCTGGAAATTTAGATTAATTTTGTTTATGATTGTTTCTTGGAATCTTTATATTTATTTGACGAAATCATAATAATGGAGCTAACAAGTTGGCAGAGAAGAGAAAATACGGTATGATCACAATAAGGAATTTACAGAGTTAGCTTTGCTGTAGAAAGGAGGCGGCTATGGACTCCAAGATATACTATATCATGCTCATGGTGGAGAGAGTATGCGTAATTGCGACCTTGGCGTTTATTCTCAGCCGCTGGACCTGGTTTCGCAAATTATTGGCGCAAAAATCAGAATTCTGGACGCGGGTCTTGTCAATTTTTATTTTCGGCCTGATTGGCATCTTAGGGACCTATACCGGCATTGTGGTTAGTACCACCGACTGCGGCCAGAACATCGGCCGCATCACAGCCATCAGCCCCACTGAGGCTGTGATCAATGCCCGAGTGCTGGGAGTGGCTATTGGCGGTATTTTGGGCGGCCCAGTGGTAGGCTTTTTTGCTGGCTTGGTGGCCGGGATTCATCGCTACACCTTGGGAGGATTTACGGATCTGGCCTGTTCCCTGGCGACAGTTTGGGAAGGGCTGCTGGCCGGAATGATGGCTTACTATTGGTATAAGCGCAAAGCTCTTTCTCCTTGGCAGGTGGGTTTCATTGGACTGGTGGCGGAAATGAATCAGATGCTGGTCATTTTGCTGGTTGCCAAGCCCTTTGACCGGGCCTGGGAACTGGTGGCGATCATCGGTGTACCGATGATTCTGGCTAACTCTATTGGCCTTATGGTTTTCTTCGCCATCCTGCAAAGCGTCATGCAGCGGGAACAGGAAGCTGTGGCCAGTTTTGCTCATACGGCCCTGGCCATTGCCGACCAGACATTGCCTTACTTTCGTCATGGCCTGACTGAGGATTCAGCGCGGCATACAGCCCAAATCATCCATGAAATGACGGAAGTGTCGGCTGTGGCCCTGACCGATTCCCGCACGGTCCTGGCTTTTGTCGGAAAAGGTGCGGATCATCACATCGCCGGCGCGCCGTTGCAGACCGAAATTACTCAAGCGGTGATTCGGGAAGGAAAATCATATATAGCGGAAAACAAGAAAAGAATCGGCTGTTCTCATTCTGATTGTCCTCTGGGAGCGGGGGTTGTGTTGCCTTTACGGCAGCGGGGTGAAGTGATCGGCACGTTGAAACTGTATTTTGATTCTTCGGCTGATATCACCCCCAGCCAGCTGGAATTGATCCATGGCCTGGCTAATTTGTTTTCCAGTCAGCTGGAACTGGCCAGGCTGGACGAGCAGGAACGCTTACTGGCTGACGCTGAAATTAAAGCCCTGCAGGCCCAGGTCAACCCGCATTTTTTATTTAACGCCTTAAACAGCATTGTGGCCCTCATCCGACGGGAACCGACTTTAGCGCGTCAGATCGCCGTCCAGCTGGGGCAATTTCTGCGCCGCAATATCCTGGCCGGTCGACAGCAATGGCGGACCTTGGGGGAGGAGCTGGACCATATCCGAGATTACCTGACAATAGAAGCTGTCCGGTTTCAGGACAAGTTGTCGGTGCACTATGATATCGATGAACGCCTTTTATCAACTCCTGCGCCGCCATTGATCTTGCTGCCGCTGGTGGAGAATGCCGTCAAGCACGGTATTTCCCCGCTAAACCGCCAGGGAGAACTGTGGCTGACTGTAGCTCCTCATGAGACAGGGATCATGATTTCGATCCAGGATAACGGCGACGGGATGGACGCCAAGCAATTTAAGGAAGTGCAGCGGGGTATAACTCCTCCTACCGAACAGGGAACAGGATTTGGCATATACTCGGTGATCCGGAGAATGGAGGGAATCTATGGAAGCCGCGCTGCCTGTAAAATCGAGTCGGAATTTGATCGGGGAACCTGCGTAACTCTGACTTTTCCCAGTGGGATGTCTGACGCTGATAGAGAGAGAAGGGAGTTGAAACAGAAATGAAAGTACTGGTGGCGGATGATGAAACCTTGGCCAGAGACGAATTAATCTATTTATTAGGAACTCATCCGGATATATTCATAGCCGGTGAAGCGGTGAACGGCAGAGAAGTTCTGGAAAAAATTCACCGGCTGGAACCAGATGTGGTGTTTTTGGATATTCAAATGCCGGAAATTGACGGCCTAACCGCCGCCAAAGAAATTTTGCGCCTGAAAAAGCCGCCTTATCTGGTATTTGCGACAGCATTTGATTGTCACGCCCTCGAAGCTTTTTCCCTGGAGGCAGTAGATTATCTTCTAAAGCCCTTTTCGCCTGAGCGGTTGGACAAGACACTGGACCGATTGCGAAAGATGCTGGCCAAACCTCAGCTTTCACTGGATATTCTGGCCAATGCATTGGAACGCGTGCAGGCATTGGCAGACCCCTACCCTAAGCGTCTGGCGGTAGCGAATGAAGATAGGGTTCTTTTTGTTGATCCCGTGCAGATAGTCTATATTTATCGTGAGGACCGGGATGTTTTGGTTTGTCTGATGGAAGGACGCTATCGCAGCAACTGCTCCCTGCAAGAACTGGAGCATAAGTTGAGCGGCTTCTCATTTTTCCGCCCTCATCGGGGATATTTGGTTAATCTGCAGTATGTGGATTCCATTACCCCTTGGTTTAATGGCGCTTATCAATTGATTATGAAAGATCCGGAAAAATCCGTCGTCCCCGTGAGCCGGAGTCAGGTTAAATCTCTGCACGACGCATTGTCATTATAAGAAAATTTGAATAAAAAAAGCAACATTTTATCTGCCAAAAACGACATTTTGGACACGAAATTACTCATGCAGCTTCTTTTTGATGTACAATACGAATGATATCCTAATAATTTAGAATAATTAGAAAGGTGGCGTTTGCATGATCACATTTATTTCCTGTATGGTAGCTCTTGTTGTTGGTTATATGATTTATGGTAAATTTGTGGAAAATGTGTTCGGCGCTGATGAAAACCGTCCGACACCCTGCCAGGTGAATCCCGACGGCGTTGACTTTGTGCCGCTTTCCGAGAAAAAGAACATGCTGATCCAGCTCCTGAACATTGCCGGCCTGGGGCCGATTTTTGGAGCGATTATGGGCGCGTTGTGGGGCCCGGTAGCATTCCTCTGGATCGTGCTGGGATCGATTTTTGCCGGTGCAGTTCACGACTATTTCTCCGGCATGCTGTCGATTCGCAATAATGGCGCTGGCTTGCCCAAAATAGTCGAGACCTATCTTGGTACATTCATGGGCAAGTTCGTTAACTTCTTCGCTCTGATCCTGCTGGTCCTGGTAGGGGTCGTATTTGTAGCTGGGCCTGCCGCCCTGCTGGCTGTCCTGACGCCGGCCTGGATGGACCTGGCCTTCTGGAGCGCTGTGATTTTCATTTATTATATCATCGCGACTCTCTTGCCGATTGACAAAATCATCGGCCGGATTTATCCGGTTTTTGGCGCCATACTTTTGATTATGGCGCTAGGTATCTGCGGCAGCTTGTTCATTGGCGGCTATTCCATCCCTGAATTAACTCTTGCGAACCTGCATCCGAAAGCATTGCCGATCTGGCCGTTGTTGTTCGTTACCATCGCCTGCGGCGCTATTTCCGGGTTTCATGCTACCCAATCGCCTTTAGTTGCCCGCTGCACGACGAATGAGCGTCTGGGTCGCCGGATCTTCTACGGTATGATGATTGCCGAGGGCGCCATCGCTATGGTTTGGGCAGCAGCTGCTATGAGCGTTTTTGGCGGCACAGCTGGATTGCAGGATGCTATGGCGAAATTAGGCGGCACCGCCGGTATCGTCCGCCATGTTTCCATGACCATGATGGGGGCTCTTGGTGGTACCTTTGCAATTCTCGGAGTTGTGGTCCTGCCTGTTACCTCGGGCGACACCGCTTTCCGGAGCGCTCGCCTGCTGATCGCCGATTTCCTGAAAATGAATCAGGGCCCCATGCTGGATCGTTTGAAAATTTCGATTCCCCTGTTTGTGGTCGGGTACCTGATCAGCACCGTTGACTTTAACTTCATCTGGCGATATTTCGCCTGGGCCAACCAAACCACGGCTATGTTCATGCTGTGGGCGGCCGCGTCCTATTTATATCAGAACAACAAGCTGCACTGGATCGCATCTATCCCCGCAGCCTTCATGACGGCAGTCAGCTTCACCTATATCCTGCAAGCTCCCGAAGGTTTCAGCCTGCCGACCACGATTTCCTATCCCGGCGGTTTAGTCCTGACGGTCTTGGTAGTCCTTGCCTTTATCCGCTATATCACCAAGCAAAAGTCCGGTTCACCTACTATTGGCGCTTAGCGATAAGACATAACAATGAAAAAACCCTCCGGACGGCAAATTGTCCGGAGGGTTTTTGGTTTATAACCGGCCAACCAAGTCGAGGCTGGGTTTTAAGGTTTCTTTGCCGGGAGCCCATCTTGCGGGGCAAACCTGGTCTCCATGCTGCGCCACATATTGGGAAGCTTGCACTCGGCGCAGGAGCTCATCTGCGTTCCTGCCTACATTACCGGCCAGAACTTCGTAAGCTACGATTTTTCCTTCGGGATTGACGATGAAGGTACCTCTTTCCGCCACACCGTCCGCTTCGATCATCACATCAAAATCTCTGGCAATAGCGCCGGTAGGATCAGCGACCATGGGGTATTTGATTTTTTGGATGGTTTTAGAGGCATCATGCCAGGCCTTATGTACGAAATGAGTGTCGCAGGATACCGAATAAATTTGGCAGCCGATTTTGAGGAATTCCTCATGTTTATTGGCCAGGTCTTCCAGCTCAGTGGGGCAGACGAAGGTAAAATCCGCCGGATAGAAGAAGAAAACGGACCATTTTCCTAAGATATCCTTTTTGCCGATCTCCTGAAACTCGTTATTTACGTAAGCCTGGGTTTTAAAATTGCTGATTTCTTTTCCGATTAACGACATTTGGGTGTCCTCCTTTTGTTTGGGAGCCATCACTTAAGATGGCTGCATTATGATTTGGGATACAGGCACCATTGCTGGCGGGTTATATTGGATGTAATTTTTATAAGAGTTAATCAAAACTCTAACTAATTAATAATATATATTAATTAGTTAGAGTTGTCAATGGTGAATTTTAAATTTTAGGGAGTAACAACAAAGCTGTAGTTCTGGCCGGAATTGTTATCCCAATGGTCAGCGCAGTCTTTAAAGACGATATTTAAGATAGCGTCATCCGGGGTTGGGAGAGAGGTTTCAAATCCTTTCCTGGTCTTTTTCATTTTATGATCAGAAGTTTTAGTCCAGTTGTTGCCGAATCCTACATGGGCGTATACTTGGGCAGCGCCGCTTTGCGCCAGCAATCCATCATAGATTATTTTTACTTTGTCCGCTTCGGAGTAAACCAAGACGCCGTTCTGCCGGTATTTTTCGCTGCTGATTGTGAGCATATGCTGACCTCCTTAAATTTCATTAATCGTAGTTTATGTATTTTTATCAGGCTCATACTGATGCAATTTGGCAAAAACAAGGGAAAAATTAAGTTGCCGTAAAAAGGTATACCTAGTGTAGTGGCAGAATATATAAAGCGGAAAAAATGAAATAATAGATCATTTGCAGTGAATTAGGTTCATGGGGTGACCGATTTACATGTTGCATTTAATTCATGAGTATATAGATAAGCTAAAAAAAGTGGATGAGCAGCTGGAAAAATTAATGTCTGACCGGAAAGTAATCGAAACGGAGCTTTCCGCCTTGACAACAGCCATTAAGGATCAATCAGAAACATTTGGCAAGATCATTTCCTTCAGTCATGATTGCGCCTTTATTTTTGACCGTAACAGCCGTTTTACGTATGCCAGTATTTCAGGGGCCAGTCTTTTAAATTTGAAACAATTGGATATTATCGGGAGAACGTGGCGAGAACTGAGGCTTCCCAGAGAAGTTATGATACCTTTTGAAGCACATTTGCAAACGGTTTTTTTGTTGGGTACGGCGCTTTCTAAGGTGACAAAAGTAGCTTTTCCGCAGGGGATTCGCTATCTGGAATATTTCCTAAATCCGGTATACGGAAAAAATAATGCGGTTGTTGCGGCTTTTTGCATCATACGGGATGTTACGCAGAATAAGGAGGCCGAGACGATTCAGCAGCAGCTGACTCAGGCTTACATTAATGAAGCCCAGCGGCTGCAGCAGCTGATCGATATTGCCCCGATGGCGATCCTGACAGTAGACGGCGAAGGATTTATTACCGCGATTAATCAGGCAGCTATTCAATTTTTACCGCAGCTTAGCGATCGGTTCAAAATAGGAGGAAGAGATCGGATATCTCTGCCTCTCGAAGAAAGCGGGCCGGACGATGAATTGATCACCAGAGCCCTGAATGGTCAGGAAACGAAAGCCTGCCTATGCCAGCGGCATGACAAATACTTTCTGGTTAGCGTCCACTCCATTTACAGTAATGATCGGGAAAGCATTCTGGGAGCCGTGGCATTTTATCAGGACGTAACGGAAGTGGAAAAGCTCCGGGCAGAGATTGCGCGTATGGACCGCCTGAATCTAGTGGGAGAAATGGCTGCCGGTGTAGCCCATGAAATCAGAAACCCCATGACGGTGGTCATGGGTTATATCCAGCTGCTATCATCCAAGGCGGAAGCGGAGGGAAAAGAGAAGTACTCAGTCATCATGCAGGAATTAAATCGCATCAATGAAATCGTGAGCGACTTTTTGACGCTGGCGAAAAATAAGTCGGTGGAAAAAATCAGTCAGAACTTAAATGGCATTATTGGCGGCGTTTTGCCGCTGATTCAGACTGATGCATTGGAGCACGGCATAAAAGTTGCGGTGGATCTGGAAGACTCTTTGCCGAAGTTGCTGCTGAATGAAAAAGAAATTAAGCAGCTTCTTTTGAATTTGACGCGCAATGCCATTGAAGTCATGAATTCAAACGGAGTATTAACGATTCAAACAAGACATACAAAAACCGAGGTTATCCTCAGTGTGGCAGATACCGGCAAAGGCATTGATCCGGATCATTTCCCCAAAATTTTCGATCCTTTTTTCACCACAAAAGAAGATGGAACCGGCCTGGGTTTGGCAATCTGCCAAAGTATTGTGGAGCGCCATTCCGGCAGGATCGAGGTCAAATCCAAAAAGGGTATGGGCACCCTGTTTCAGATTTCCTTTCCTCAGCATCCCGTCTCGAAGCTGTCAACTACCCAAAGGATGTAGGGAATCATTGCAAAAAGGCTCATCTGTGTCGTTCTAAAATAAAAAAAGCCTGTTTCGCAGAGCTTTTTTCTGTCTTATCTTAATAATCAAGGCCCCCTTTGATCGTTCACGGGGGGCCTTTCATGCACTGAGACGGAAACAGGACCGGGTGCAGCGGCCGGACGACTGTCATGCCTGCAAGGCACCGGAACAATGTGGCGACGGTTTGGGTTTTGTGGAAGTGGATACCTGTTTATTTTTTGGTCAACAGCGGAGTCAGTTTTCCGTGATACATGATATGCAGCTGATGCATGGCCCGGGACAAGGCTACGTAAAGCAGACGGGCATCTACTGGGTCTGCCGTAAACTCAGAGGCAGAGGCGTTGGCGATAATGACACCGTCAAACTCCAGTCCCTTGGCCCAGGAAACGGGGAGAACGGAAATACCGCCTTGATAGGTTGCCCCCTGACCGGAAACAAGATGCAGGGAGAAATCCAGATTTTCCGACGCTGCCGCCTGGCTCAGCCGCTCATATAGCTCTTTGGCGTCCTGCTCCAGTTTGGTAATGATACCGATGGACTTAGCGCCACGCTCCAGAAAAGTTTGGAGTATATGGACCAGACGGTTCACTCCCTGCTGCGGCGTTATGATTTTTTCCGCTGTGGGTTTGCGGCCAATCTCATATACCGGTATCGCCCGGGAATGTCCCTGGGGCATGACCCGGTTGAATACATCAATAATTTCCCTGGCGGAACGATAGCTGTAGAGGATTTCCCGGTACACGGCCCGGGCGTCGGCGAAGACTTCTTTTAAGATCACATTCCAACTGCTGATGCTGCGATAGGAATGGATTCCCTGGGACAGGTCCCCCATGATGGTAAAGGAGCCGTTGGCGGACAACCGCTTTAAAATGGCGAATTCGAGAGGGTTTAAATCCTGGGCTTCATCGACCACAATATGATCGAACTTTGTGATATGAGACCATCCGTCCAAAAGCTGGCTCAGATAAGCCAGAGGGGCCAGGTCGTCCCGCTCGATTTGCCCGGCGTCCAGGACAGTCAGAGAGTGGCTGCGGATGGATTCTAAGTCATATTGCTTATCCTTGACCGGCTTAAAGACGGTTTTCTCGGCGAAAAGCTCGCGGTAGGCGGTCAGCAGGTCTAAGCTGTTCCAGGACTTGAAATGACTTTTAAAAAACCGGTCAGCCTCCTGCCGGCAGCGCTTTACCTCCTCTTCGGCAACGGCGCCTTTGACCTGCCTGGCTTCGAGAATCTCCACATAGTTGGTCACGCGAAACCGGATGTAACGGGACAAAATCTCCAGGCGCTCGTTATAGGGGCTTTGGACGTCCTCCATGAATTTATCCATTTGATCCTGGGAGCTGATGGCCAGTTTTCCGTCGAATAAGCGGATGTCCGCCAGTTTCAGGCAGAATTTCTGCACTTTCCGTTCGATATAGGTCTCCAGTATTTTGATAAAATCCAGCGAGCCTTTTAAATGGGCCGTGTCCTCTAAGAGCCTGATGCGATCCTTGTCGATACCGGCAAGAATCAGGTCCAGCCGGTGGTCATCGAGAATTTTACATTGCCGGCCGAGGATCATGAATGCCACGTCGTCCCAGACCATTTGCCGTACATCGGCCGCATCGATTTCCGGCAGCAGTTCGGAAATATAATCGAGAAAGATCCGGTTGGGGGCAATGACGACCAGTTTTTTCGGGTCCAATTTTTCATTATATAGCAAATAAGACAGGCGGTGGAGGCCGACGGTGCTTTTACCGGACCCGGCCACTCCCTGGATCACGGTGACCTGGTTCAAGGGTTCCCGGATAATTTTATTTTGCTCCGCCTGGATGGAAGTAACGATGTCTCTAAGCTTATCCGCCGCCCCTTGGCGCAGGCGCTCCGAGAGCAGGGGATCAGCCAGCAGGGCCTGCTGCTGCCGGGAAAGGACCTGATCCATGACGTAATTGTCCACAATAGCTTTGAGAATGCTGTTTTCAATCTTATACTGGCGCTTCAGCCTCACATCGCCGCTGTAATGATAGCGTCCCAGCACTTCATAACTGGCTCTGCCGCCATAGCATTCGTAAAAGATGGTGGAAACGGGATCCCGCCAGTCGAATACCAGAATATCTTTGGAACTCTGAATCTGCAGCCTGGCCACTTTATACCGCCCGATATAGAAGCTTTCAAATCCGTCCGGCTCCTCGGTTCCATCCTCCCGAAAATCCACCCGTCCGAAATAAGGATTGGGGCTGGCGCTTTCGATATCCTGGATGCGGCGGGCGTTATCCCCGCGCAATAATGTATGTACGTAGGCGCTGATTTCGTCTTTTACCAATAAGGATTTTTGGCTACGCTGGAAGTGGTCGTCTATATCGGCGTAAAGATCGGTCATGATTTGGCGCATTTCACGGACTATAGCCGCCAGATGCTCCTGTTCGGCCGCAAAATCCGGATGTGTTTCCACTTTTTCAACCATTGCTTACCTCCTGGATTGGTGTAAAGCCCGGGCTTTTTGTATTCTAAGGCGATAGGACTGCCTTAAGTATAACATGCAATAAATGCGATACATATTATACTGGCAGTTGAAGAAGATTGCAAGACGATATAAAAAATCAAAGGGTTGGCTTAAAACTGAGATTTTAAGCCAACCCTTTGATTTTAAATAGTAATAATGCTTATGCGTTGATGACCTGATCCAATAAACTGACAGCCTGCTCATGGGGAATTCCCTTTACCAGCTGCATTTCACTGATAAGGATCTGCCGGGCATTATCCAGCATGGTCTTTTCGGCTGCGCCCAGCTTTTTTTTGCTATTCAAGCGCATCAGGTCACGAATCACTTCAATACCGTCATGAATGTTGCCGCTTTTCAGCTTGTTCATGTTGGCGCGGTGCCGTTGATTATCGCTTATGGTCGTATCTGTTTCGCCATCGTGGAAAGTACCGAGCACACTATCCAATTCATCCGGGTCTACAACCCGACGCATCCTTAGATTTTCCGCCCTGGTAATCGGGACCATAACCTGCATATTTTTATGCAGGATGTTGACCACGTAATACACTTGGCTTTGGCCGGCGATTTCTTTTTCTTCCACTGCTTCGACAATACCTGCGCCGTGGACTGGATAAAACACGTTGTCACCAGTTTGAAACATGATAAACCCCCCCTGCTGTAGGTTCATCTCCAGTATAGCACAACAGGATGGATTTATCAAATAAAAATAAATTTTACCATGCGATATAGACGTTGTCAATATAAAAATGATGTAATAAACCCTGGATAAACCTGTCTTTTTGTATACTTTTCTACTGCCATGGAATCATGCAGCGTCAGATAAGAGGGTTTGCCGAATGGCCTGCACTTGTTTATAATAAGGAAGTACGGCATGAAATGCAGATACAAGGAGCAGGTAAAGATGGCTCATCGCGAGACTCATACATTAAAACAAAAACTGGGGCAAATGCTGACGATTTTACTTCCGATCCTGGTTACGCAAATTTCTCTTACCTTAATCGGTTTTTTTGACACGGTGATGTCTGGCCGGGCCGGTCATTTGGACTTAGCCGGGGTGGCGGTAGGCGCCAATTTATGGGCGCCGGTTTTCACCGGACTGAACGGAATTCTTTCCGGTATCACGCCTATTCTGGCTCAACTCCATGGAGCAGGCAAAAGAGAGGAGATGCCGTTTCAGGTAGTTCAGGGCATTTACCTGGCAGCCGTGCTGACAGCGCTTGTCGCTGTCAGCGGATGGCTGGCGCTGGACCCGGTGCTGCGTATCATGGGACTGGATCCGGCCGTTGATAGGATTGTTCGTGATTTTTTGGGCGCTATCGCTTGGGGGATGCCTCCTTTGTTCCTTTCGGCAGTATTGAGGAATTTTATTGATGCACTGGGATATACCAGGGTGACGATGTGTGTCACTGTTTGCGCCATTCCGGTCTGTATCCTGTTCAATTATCTGCTGATTTTCGGCAATTATGGCTTTCCTCGCCTTGGCGGCGCCGGGGCCGGCTATGCATCGGCCATCACCTATTGGTGCCTGGCCCTGATCACGGTCAGTATCATCTGCCGTAAGGCGCCATTTAAAGAGTATCATCTCTTAAAAAACGGATTCGGCATTTCCGGCCGCACGTTGCGGGAACTGCTGCAGGTGGGCTTGCCTATCGGTTTCGCGATTTTTTGCGAGGTTAGTATTTTCAGTGTAGTAGCGTTATTAATGGCTGACTTTGGTACGGCGGTCATTGGGGCCCATCAGGCCGCCATTAATTTCGCCGGGTTGGTATATATGGTCCCGTTGAGTATTAGCATGGCTTTAACCATTTTGGTCGGGTTCGAAGCGGGGGCCAAACGTTACGCCGATGCACGGCAGTACAGCTACTTAGGAATCGGCATCGCAGTGGTGATCGCTCTGGCCGGCGCTGTCGCCCTGGCGTTTTTCAAGGACCCGGTGGCTGGGCTGTATACCCGTGATCCGGAAGTGTTTCAGTTGATTAAAAACTTTTTGACCTATGCAGTCTTCTCTCAATTGTCGGATGCCGTAGCCGCTCCGATTCAGGGCGCCTTGCGCGGCTATAAGGATGTGCGGGTAACCTTGTTTCTGGCGATTTTATCTTACTGGATCATCGGAATGCCTGCCGGTTATATTCTGGCCAAATATTTTTCCTATGGCCCCTACGGTTACTGGATTGGGCTGATTGCCGGCCTGGCGGTGGGGGCAGTAGTGCTGTTCCTGCGGTTAAGATGGCTGCAGCACAAAAACATGGCAATGTTAAGCTAGTGGTGTGAATATCGCTACCAAGCCGCCGCTGCGCCATCTGTGCGAGGTTCGGTGCCGCCGGCCAGTACGCCCTGGGAGTCTCGCCAGATTATCTGGCCCCGTCCCATGGTCACATTGCCCACAGTCCGTTTGATGACATGCCCTTTGCGTTCCAGCGCCTCGGCGATGCAGTCAGGAAACTGGTGCTCCACCTCAATGGTTTTTCCCTCGGTCCATTGCCAGCGGGGAGCGTCCAGGGACGCCTGGGGATTCAGGCCGAAGTCAACGGTGTTCATGACCATTTGCAGATGCCCCTGAGGCTGGACGAAGCCGCCCATGACGCCGAAGGGGCCGACAGCCCGGCCGTCTTTGGTCAGGAAGCCGGGAATAATCGTGTGGTAGGGTCTTTTGCCTGGCGCCAGGCAGTTGTCGTGATTCGGGTCCAGGGAGAAGTTACAACCCCGGTTGTGCAGGGCAACTCCTGTGCCGGGGACAACCAGACCGGAGCCGAATCCCATATAGTTGCTTTGGATGTAAGATACCATGTTTCCTTCACCGTCAGCTGTTGCCAGGTACACCGTGCCTCCCTTGGGCGGTTGACCGGCTGTTGGTTCCAGGGAGGTTTGACTGATGCGTTTACGGCGTTCGTCCGCATAGGCGTCGGAAAGAAGGTCTTTCAACTGAACCTTCATGGCTTTGGGGTCGGTAATATATTTCATGCCGTCGGCAAAGGCCAGTTTGATGGCTTCCATTTGTTTGTGATAGGTTTCCGCGCCTTCCTTTGAATCCGGGTCAAAATCAAACCCCTTAAGTATATTGAGAGCCAGCAGAGTGACCAGCCCGTGCCCGTTGGGCGGAATCTCCCACACATCGTAGCCGCGGTAATTTACGTTAATCGGGTCGACCCATTCCGAGTGATACTCAGCCAGATCCTTTTGCCGTAAATAGCCGCCGTATTGCTTGGCAAAGGCCTCGATTCTTTCCGCCAGCTTTCCTTCATAAAAAGCCTTGGCCCCGGTTTCGGCAATGGCCTGCAAGGTGGCAGCATGATCGGGTGAACGCCACAACTCTCCCGCCCTCAGTGGCATCCCCTGGGGTGCGAAGGTATCGAACCAGTGGCGAAATTCGTCTCCTGCGGCCGCTTGAAAGCGCTTAAAGCCGGAATCCCACTGCTTGCTGATGACGGGGGACACAGGGAACCCCTGCTCGGCGTAAGTAATAGCCGGCTGCAGCACCGCGGACAGAGGAAGCCTGCCAAACCGCCGGTTCAATTCAGCCCAGGCGGAAGGCGTGCCTGGAACGGTTACCGGCAGCCAGCCGTTTTTGGGCATTTCCTGATAACCAGCCTGTCTGACAGCCTCTAACGAAATAGCAGCCGGAGCCGGTCCGCTGGCGTTGAGGCCATAGAGTGTATCCTTCATCCACACCAGGGCGAAGGCATCACCCCCGATGCCGTTGGACACCGGCTCAACCACGGTCAGGCAGGCAGCTGTCGCCACCGCCGCGTCCACCGCATTGCCGCCCTGGCGCAAAATCGCCAGTCCGGCCTGAGCCGCCAGAGACTGGGATGTGGCCACCATGCCGTTTTTGGCATAGACAACAGAACGGCGGGAGGGGTAAGGGTAGTACAGGGGATCGAAATTCATGGTTTTTCCCTCCAATAGTTCTTAAATGGTATACGATGAATTGTCGCTGCAACGTTTCTCTTGGAATAACAGTTGCTACATTAAATCATATTAATCATATTGTACCATATGCACATTTGCCGGAGCATGCCGTGAAGGTAGGGTAATGGGTAATTTTTCTTGACTTTTGTCAATAGTTTCACTACAATAAGCCTAAACTGATTTGAAGCAGACAATCAATTAGACGCGCGGGAAACGCTCCCGTCCTTTCTCGGACGAGAGCGTTTGTAATTCCGGGGAAAATCCAGGCTCGTATCAGATCAGCGTCAAAGCAGCAAATTGCACTGGCAGCCGGACGTATCTTTAAGCGAATACAGCATAGCCGGCATGAACGGCGTGCAAAATAAGAAAAAAGGAGTACGATCTGTTATATGGCGATAGATTTTTTAAGTTTAGGCATCCGGCAGGAACTGAACGACTTTTTGCGGCAATCCGGCATCAGTGAGCCGACTCCGGTACAAGCCCAGGCCATTCCGGTTCTCATGGCCGGCAAAGACCTGGTAGCCCAGTCTCAGACCGGCACCGGCAAGACCCTGGCTTTTTTGCTGCCGATTTTAGAAAAGATCAAACCGGCTGAATCCCGTATTCAGGCCTTGATCATGACCCCAACCCGGGAACTGGCCTCCCAGATCACCAAAGAAGCCGGCATCTTGGCCGAAAAGCTGGGCCTCAAGGTATTACCAGTATATGGAGGGCAGGATGTGGAGCGGCAGGCTAAAAAGCTGGAAGGCAATCCTCATATGATCATTGCCACCCCGGGGCGGCTGCTGGACCATCTGGGACACAACACGATTGACCTGTCTGCGGTCTCCCGTCTGGTTTTGGATGAAGCCGACCAGATGCTGCATATGGGTTTTCTCGATGACGTGGAAAAAATCATCCGGCAGACCTCCACCAAACGCCAAACCATGCTGTTTTCCGCCACCATGCCGGCCAAAGTCCGGGCCTTAGCCAAACGGTACATGAAGCAGCCGGTGGATATTGAGATCCAGGCCAGCCATGTAACCCTGGACGAGATCAGGCAAATGGCGGTGCAGGTGGCAGCTGAGCCGGATAAACTGCCTGCTCTGTGCAGCATGATTGACGCCTACCAGCCGTATCTGGCCCTTGTTTTCTGCCACACTAAGCAGCGGGCGATTGAACTGGGAACCGCTCTGGCCCAGCGGGGCTACAAATCAGACGAACTTCACGGTGATCTGTCCCCGGCCAAACGGACTCAGGTCATGAAACGGTTCAGCGATGCCACCCTGCAAATCCTGGTGGCCAGCGATATTGCGGCCCGGGGTCTGGACATCGAAGGCATTACCCACGTGTTTAACTACGATGTTCCCCGGGACGTAGATACCTATATTCATCGTATCGGCCGGACGGGCAGGGCCGGCGAGACCGGCATCGCCGTTACTCTGGTCACGCCTCAGGAACAGGCTTATTTACGCCAGATTGAGCATGGCATCCGGTTTTCCCTGGAAAAGTATCGGTTTGACGGCAAACAGGTGGTGGCCAAAAGCCAAAAACCGCCGCGCCGGCAGGCCGGCTCTTCAAACCGTGATGACAGTCACGGCGCTGAGAATCGTACCCGTGGGTCAAAATCAGCAGCGCGTCCGGGCAGGAAATCTCCTGTAACCCGATGAATAAAAAAGAGAATGGTAAGTATTTGATGGAATCCTGCCGATCAGGATTCCCTTTTTTTGAAGCGATGCAACCGAGAACGAGTAACGAGGTAGAGAGATGCGTTTATATATTGCAGAAAAACCGAGTATGGGACTGGAGCTTGCCAAGTGTCTGCCTGGTCCCCTGCAGCGCCGGGACGGATATATTACTACCGGCGGCGGGGTGGTGACCTGGGGATTCGGTCATGTGCTGCGTCAGGCTGAACCGGGGGAATATGATGCGAAATATGAAAAGTGGCGGCGGGAAGACCTGCCGATCATCCCGGAGGACTGGAAGCTTCTCGTGGTTGAATCCAGCGCTAAACAGTTCGGTGTGATGTGCCGCTTAATCGGCGAGGCCACGGAAATCGTCCATGCCGGTGACCCGGACCGGGAAGGGCAGCTCTTAATTGATGAAGTGCTGGATTATGTCAAAAATCAAAAACCGGTCCGCCGGATTTTGCTTAATGCCCTGGACGAGACCAGCATTCGCAAAGCCATTGCCGATCTAAGGGACAATCAGAATTTTTTTCATCTGAAGCAATCCGCCTTGGCCAGAGCCAGGGCTGACTGGCTGATCGGCATGAATCTGTCCCGAGCCTACACCTTGGCCGCCCAGCAGGCCGGTCACCGTACCACTCTGCCCATCGGACGGGTCAAGACTCCGACATTGGCTCTGACCGTACGGCGGGAGAGGGAGATCGTCAATTTCAAACCAGCGGACTACTTTACGATAAAAGCGGATTTTCTTCATAAAAACGGACCTTTTACCGCCTATTGGCAGGCAGGGGAGGACCAGCCGGGCCTGGACAGCGAAGGGCGCTTAGCGGATCAGGCTGTTGCCGATAAGCTTCTGGCCGACCTGGCGGCCGCCTCCAATCCGGCTAAGGTCACAGTGTGTGAGACCAGTCAGAAAAAAGATCCCCAGCGCCTGCCCGTGTCCCTGTCCGTATTGCAGGTCATGGCCGGCCGCCGGTTCGGCTGCGATCCTCAGACCGTACTGGACATAGCGCAAAAGTTGTATGAACGGAAACTAACTACCTATCCCCGTTCCGACTGCGAATTTCTGCCGGAAACCCAGCATGGGGATGCAGCTGCTATTCTCGGCAATCTCATAACTTCGGGTCACTCTGAACTGGCCGCCTGGGCGGCAGCCGCCGACTCTAAGATAAAAAGCCGGGCCTGGAACGATAAAAAAATCACTGCCCACCACGCCATTATTCCCACTACGGTAAAATGCAACCTAGCCAGTCTAAATGAAATGGAACGAAATATTTACTGCCTCATTGCCCAGGCCTACATCGCCCAGTTTTACCCAGTCCATGCCTATAAGCAGACCAAGGTGGAGGTCGTTCACGGAGATGAACTCTTTACAGCCAGCGGACGGATTATCACGGACATGGGCTGGAAGGCGCTATATACCTCTGACTCCCAGGACAAAGAGGAGGACGCCGCGGGCTCCTCTCTGCCGGCCATGAAAAAAGGCGATGCCGCCGACTTTGTCCAGGCTGCGGCCGAAAAAAAGGCCACTAAGCCGCCGGTCCGGTTTACGGCAGCGACCTTGCTGGCAGCCATGAAAGAAATCCATAAGTATGTAAAAAATCCGGAAATGAAAAAACAGTTGAAAGACGTGGCCGGCATCGGTACCGAAGCCACCCGGGCCACCATTATCAAAGAACTGGTTGACCGGGGATTTCTGACGGAAGAAAAAAAGAAAAAATACCTGATGCCCGCCGACGCGGCCTATCTGCTGGTGGATTTGCTGCCGGATGAGATGACGTATCCTGATTCCACGGCAGTTTGGGAGGACATTCTTCACCGGATGGCGGCGGGGGAGGAAGACCTGGCGGAATTTTTGCGGCAGCAGGCGGATTTTACCGCCCGGCTTTGCGCCAAAGCCGTGGAACTGGTGATCCCCCTGAATGGAGAACATCCCTGTCCTCAATGCGGCCGGGGCATACTGAATCTGAAAAACGGCAAGAACGGTAGATTCTGGGGCTGCTCCCGCTATCCGGAATGCAAGGCCTCCTATGACGATCAGGACGGCAGACCCCGTCCCCCTGACCATCCTTGCCCCCGCTGCCGACAGGGCGCTTTAAAACTGCGGGAGGGCAGGAACGGCAAGTTTTGGGGCTGCTCCCGATATCCGGCCTGCAAAGCGGCCTATAATGACCAGCAGGGAAAACCCGCCCTGCCGGCGCAGCCGGCACAGAAAGCGGCAACTGCATCCGACCGTGCAATAAATCAACCGGAATAACAAAAGCTATGCTTACCGGGGTGTGCCCGTGAATTCATATGGAGGAGAGATCCATGACGATGAGTACATCATTCGAAACCTTGGGAGTTATCGCATCACTGACGGCGGGGCTGCATACAATCGGCATTGAGACGCCCACTCCAATCCAGGCCCGTGTCATCCCCCCGGCCTTGGCCGGCAAAGACGTTATCGGTCAGTCAGCCACCGGCACCGGTAAGACCCTGGCCTATCTTTTGCCGGTGATGCAAAAACTAGATACAGCCAGACGGGAGAATCAGGTCCTGATCCTGGCCCCCACCCATGAACTGGCCATCCAGATCCAGCGCCGGATTGAGGAAATGGCCAAAACCAGCGGTATCCCGCTAACAGCCGCACCCATCATCGGCAACGTAAACATTGAACGGCAGATTGACAAGCTGAAAGAAAAACCTCATATTATCACCGGCTCCAGCGGCAGAATCCTGGAACTGATCCAGAAAAAGAAAATCAACCCCCAAACCGTTCAAACCATTATCCTGGACGAAGCCGACCGCCTGCTGGACGATCAGAACCTGGACAGCGTCAAAGCTGTGATCAAAACCACCCTGCGGCAGCGGCAGATCATGCTGTTTTCCGCCACTATTCCTGCCGCGACACTGGCAAGGGCTAAGGAATTCATGGCGGATCCGGCGATCATAACAGTCATCGGGCAGGAAAAGGTTCCCGAACAAATTTCTCATCTGTATTTTGTCAGCGAGCAGCGGGAAAAAATCGAATTGCTGCGTAAACTCACCAGAGCTATGGACATCAGGAGAGCTCTGGTCTTTGTCAACAAAGGCGAGAATATTGACCTTCTGGTGTCTAAGCTGAACTTTCACGGGATTCCCGCTGCCGGTCTTTACGGCGGCGCCGAAAAAAAGACCGGCGACAGGCCAGGGAGGCCTTTCAAAACGGCAAGGCAACATTGCTGCTGGCCTCGGACATAGCAGCCCGGGGGCTTGACATACCGGGGGTGGATTATGTGTTTAACCTGGATCTGCCGGAAGACCCGCAAGTCTATCTGCATCGGGCCGGCCGCACCGGACGGGCAGGGCACAAGGGCACAGTCGTATCCATTTTGGCCAAGCATGAATTGGTTTTCATCAAAGAAATCCAAAAGACTTTAAGCATTCAAATAGCGTCCATGGAATATAGCGGTGGCAGGATTATGGACTACAGGCCGCGAAATCATCCACAAAGTTCACCGTCACGACCGGCAAAAGGCCGCAAACCACTAACAGAAAAGGACCATCAGCATGAATCTAATAGCAATCGAAAACCTGGCCAAAAGCTACGGCGTCCGGACTCTGTTTGACGAAGTCACCTTCGGCATTGAGGCCGGGGATCGCATCGGACTGATTGGCGTCAACGGCGCCGGCAAATCCACCTTTCTGAGGATCATTGCCGGACTGGAACCGGCTGACAGCGGCAAGATCACCATGGGCAGCGGCGTCCGGGTAGAATATCTGCCCCAGGACCCGGAGTTTGATCCTCAGGCTGCCGTGTTGGAGCAGGTGTTTAAAGGCGTCTCGCCGGTGATGCAGGTGCTGCGGGAATATGAACAAGCCTTGGCCCAGGCTCAGGCCCGTCCCCAGGACACAGAACGGCAGCAGGACCTGATCCGGCTGAGCCAGCAAATGGACGTCCAGGATGCCTGGCAGCTGGAGAGCGAGGCTAAAATCATTCTGACCCAGCTGGGCATTACCGATTTTGCCGCCAGAGTAGGGGAGCTTTCCGGCGGGCAAAGAAAACGAATTGCCCTGGCCGGCGCCCTTATTCATCCCTCCGACCTGCTCATTCTGGACGAACCTACCAATCATATCGACACTGACACCGTGGCCTGGCTGGAGCAGTATCTGCAAAAACGCAAGGGCGCCCTCCTGATGATCACCCATGACCGCTACTTTCTGGATCGGGTGGCCACCCGGACCATTGAACTGGATAAAGGCAAACTGTATACCTACAGCGGCAACTACAGTCTGTTCCTGGAAAAGAAGGCCGAACGGGAAGAACTGGCCGAAGCCGGCGAACGCAAACGGCAAAACCTGCTGCGTAATGAACTGGCCTGGATCCGGCGGGGGGCTCAGGCGCGCAGCACCAAGCAAAAAGCCCGAATTGACCGGTTCGAACAGTTAAGCGCCCGGAAACCGGATGTTGAGAACGGCAAATTGGAAATCACAGCCGCTGCCAGCCGGCTGGGGAAAAAGATTATCGAACTGGAGCATGTGCATAAAAGTTTCGGCTCATATATCTGTATCCGCGATTTTAGCTACATTGTCCTGAAAGACGACCGGGTCGGCATCGTCGGGCCCAACGGCAGAGGTAAATCCACTCTGCTGAATCTCATCGCCGGTAAACTTACCCCTGATCAAGGTGCGATAGAGGTGGGCCAGACCGTGAAGATCGGCTGCTTTTCTCAGGAAAACACTGAAATGGACTCAGACCAGAGGGTCATCGACTACATAAAAGAAGAAGCCTCTATCCTGACCACATCTGACGGCGGCACTCTGACCGCCGCGCAGCTGCTGGAACGATTCCTGTTCCCGTCTCAGCTGCAATGGATGCCCATCGCCAAATTATCCGGCGGGGAGAAACGCCGCCTGTATCTGCTGCGGGTTCTGATGAGTGCCCCCAATGTGCTCTTGCTGGATGAACCCACCAATGACCTGGACATCCAAACCCTGACCATTCTGGAAGACTACCTGGACGGTTTCCCCGGAGCAGTTATCGCCGTTTCCCACGACCGGTTCTTTCTCGACAGGCTGTCGGATAAAATCTTCGCCTTTGAAGGCGACGGCATGATCCGGCAGTACACCGGCAATTACTCCGAATACCAGGCAATCTTCAGTCTGCAGTCAGCATCCGATACCGCCTCTAAGGCCAAACCGGTGGAAGCGAAAAAAACGCCGGCATCCCATAAAGAACAGGAGCGGCCTCGCAAATTTTCTTTTAAAGAACAGAGAGAATATGAACAAATTGACGGAGTCATCGCCGGCGTAGAACAGCAGCTAAAAGAAGTCGCCGCCCGGATTGAGGCTGCCGACACGAACTATGCAGCCTTGCAGGAACTACTGACAACACAAAAGGCCCTGGAGCAAAGGCTGAATGAACTAATTGACCGCTGGACCTATCTAAATGAACTGGCTGAGATCATCAAAAGCTAATGCTGTAACGGGGAGGCGCCAATGAACATCCAAATCTTCGGTCTGAAAAAATGCCAGGATACGCGCAAAGCTGAACGTTACTTTAAAGAACGGGCGCTTCCCTATCAGTTTATTGACTTGACGGTACGGGGCCTCAGCAAGGGCGAACTGAACAAAGTCGGGGCAGCTGTGAGCATGGACAATCTCATAGACAAAAACAGCAAGGAATATGCCAAGCGCAATTTAAAATATATTATACATGATCCGGTAGAGATGCTTTTAGCTCATCCGTTGCTGCTTAAGACCCCTATCGTGCGTAACGGAGCTAAAGCCACAGTCGGTTACTGTCCGGAGATATGGAAAGACTGGGATTAGTATATGAGGCTGTGATCAAGTATATTGTGAAATGAGACCAGAAGGTGCCGCATACGTTTTTGCCAAAAACGTATGCGGCACCTTTGTCCTTTAGACGTATTTCCCCATCATTTCATGCCTCGAAACAGTTCCCGGAACAATCAGCTGAGGATATTTTGTCATGTTTTGGGGAGTAATAGAAGTTGGAGATAGTTAGATGCCTGACATAATGCTACAAATCGTACATGCCTCTACCGTGATTGGATGATATAGAAGGTGGGCGCATTAAGATGCATTTAGATTTCAATGAGGTAGGTAATATTGAGAATATATGTCCGCATTGCGTATTATATAAAGCCATACAGTTTAGCGATCGCAAGCGCCCTGGTTTGTACGATTTTGGCCTCAGCGGTTAATCTTTATTTGCCGAAAATTATCGGGGATGTAATTGATGAGGTCTTGGCGACAAAAGATGTTGCTGCGCTTAATTTAATTGCGGTCACTGTCATTGCCTTAATCGTGCTGCAAGGTATCTCCATGTATGGACAGACTTATCTAATGGCTTATTCCAGTCAAAAAATTATTATCGATATCCGCAGAGATTTGTATCAACACCTGCAAAAGTTATCGATGTTATTTTTTGAAAAGCGCCCTATAGGCACAATTATGAGCTATATTACGAATGATGTGGCTGCTTTGCAAACAGCGTTAGTTAATAATGTCATTGATTTTGTGAATCACTCCGTAACCTTGGTCGGGTCGGTTATATTGCTGCTCTATATTGATTGGAAACTTTCTCTGTTGATGTTTATCAGCTTTCCGCTCATTTTATATACTATCAATGTATCCGGTCATAAAATGCGAATAAAGAGCCGGACTTTACAGGAGCGCGCTGCCGATATAACCGCATTTCTTCAGGAAACGATCTCAGCGGTTGGGGTTATTAAATCATTTTCCCGCGAGAGCTACGAATTAGAGCGCTTTGATTTCGAAAACAAGCGGAACTTCCAGGCGCACATGAAGATTGTTCAAGTCATGGCTGTTATTACGCCTATTATCAATATACTTTCGACCATTGGCATTACAGCGATCATCTGGTTCGGGGGACATGAAGTGATAAACGGTAATTTAACCTCCGGCGCCCTTATATCCTTTCTTGTATATGTGATTAATCTACCCGCTCCTGTCAAACGCCTAAGTAATGTATACGCAGATATCCAACGGGCATTAGCGGCAGCGCAGCGAATATTTGAAGTACTGGATATAGAGCCGGAAGTCAAAGATTCAGGGGGGGCTAAAGAGTTACCGCCCGTAGACGGCTATGTAGCCTTTAACAATGTTTCATTCGAGTACAACCCGGGGAAGCCGGTTTTAGCGAATATTTCTTTCGAAGCTAGACCGGGAGAGCTAATGGCTATAGTTGGGCCCAGCGGCGCAGGAAAAACCACAGTAGTAAATCTGATCCCCAGGTTCTATAACCCTGAAGATGGTTCGATTTGCATTGACGGCATCAATATCAATACAGTTACATTGCAGTCCCTTCGCGGGCAAATTGGCATTGTGCCGCAGGAAACGATTCTGTTTGGCGGTACAATCTATCAAAATATTTTGTACGGAAATTTAGAGGCTTCTCAAGCGGAAGTAATCGCTGCGGCAAAGATGGCAAATGCACACAACTTTATTATGGAAATGCCTGAAGCATATGAAACTTCGATTGGAGAACGCGGAGCTCAACTGTCTGGCGGACAGCGGCAGCGCATCGCAATAGCCAGAGCAGTTTTAAAGAATCCGCGGATACTAATCCTTGATGAAGCCACTTCGGCTTTGGATACCGAGAGTGAGTTGCTGGTACAGCAAGCACTTGACCGATTAATGACCGGACGAACCTCTTTTGTTATTGCGCACCGCTTGTCAACTGTACAGCGGGCTAATCTAATTATTGTAATGGAAAAAGGCAGGATCGTGGAACGCGGTGATCACGAAGCATTAGTGAAAGCCGGTGGATTGTATAGTAAGTTATACAGGATTCAATTCAGTCAATAAACAATAATAAGGTTCAAGCGTGATAGAGGTTTCTTTAAGAGATGGACCTTTATTGCCATTGCCAAAAGATTAAAGTCTTGGTATGCTTGTCTTAAGGGTTCATGGCATGCATTCACTTAAGACCCTATGTAAATAATATGGTTAGGAGTGAGAGCCTTGGAATATCTTGATGCGATACGAGGCAGAAGAAGCTGCCGCAATTTTAAAAATCAACCGATTGAGAAAGACAAGATTCATATCATGTTAGAGGCGGCGATCTATGCACCTTCTCCTGCTAATAGGCAGCCGTGGGAATTCATTGTTGCAAATAACCCCATATACAATATGCGGTTAAAAGAAACCTCAGAGAAAACAAAAGAAAAACTGGCCGAGAGAAGCGGCTGGAAGTGGCTTCCGACCTTCAATATCGATTTTCTGTTGCAGGTTCCGACACTTATCGTAGTGGTTGGCGATCCCAGCCGTAATGGCGCTGAACAATTTTTGGATGTACCAAGTCCGGGATATGTGGAGGCCTGCAGCGCCTCAATCCAAAATATGCTGCTGGCAGCTCATGCTCAAGGACTGGGCACACTTTGGTTCACTTTATTCGAGAAAGCTGACGCTAGAAAGATTTTTAGCATTAGTGAGGATAAAGATCCTATCAGTATCATTTGTGTTGGTTATCCTGTACATACGGGGAATGCTCCTGCTCGCAAGGGAATTGAAGAAAAAGTTAAATTTATCGATTAAAATTTCTATAAAAAAATTTACTGTTTAATGGTGCGTGTTTTTGTGTCAAAAGGAAGGCTGCCTCAAACGTAATTGAGGCAGCCTTTGATGTTACTATTAGTAGCTTTGGCTGTGACGGTCCCGGCAGTAATTCGGACAGTCGCTGGATCGAAAGGGGACTGCAGAGGGGAAGGCTCACTGCCAGTGTTCCAGCAAATATTTTTCCGCCTCTGCGTTCCATAAGCCTTTATGCTGCTGGCAAATTTCTGCCAGCCGGGCAAAATGGGGATTTTTTTCTTTTTTGACGGCAAAGTCATCAATGGCTGTTAATTCCATGTCAATGCCTGTATAAATCAATTTTTTCCCGCCCGGCAGTTCCGGCAGTTTCAAAGTGGCTTCAGCCGCGCTGTTTAGTCCGCCGATATGAGTGACCATCACGGCCGGGCGGATCCGTTTCTTCTCGGTCAGTCGCAGGGATTCAATCATATCGCTGGTGTTGCCGCCGGTGGTGCCCATGACATGGGCTGAATTGTAATGTACGTTGTAATAGTTGATCGGACCGGAAAAGGCAGTATCAGTCGGACCGGCGAAGAAGTTCAGGCAGCCGTCCCGGCCTAAAATCTGATCAGCCTGTTCTACCAGCGCCCGTACCGGCGCATATACATGAACGTCATCAAAGCCGGCGCCGCCGGCCAGATCCCGCAGATATTTCACTGGATCCTTGATATTACCGGTATTGACAAAGTGCAAGTCAATGCCGGCTTTTTTCGTTTCTTCAGGCGGGAAGAGGGCCTGAGCTCTCGCCAGTCTGGCCGGATCCATATCGGTAACCACGATCAACCCCGGCCGGCGATCACCATGGAGGGCATAATCAATGGCGCCCAGTCCCATGGGCCCGGCACCGGCCAGAATGGCGAGCTTGCCGTCGGCAACGATTCCCATCTTGTGTTCGTAGGAGCCCATATCTGTGTGATAACTGGCGTGGAAGGCGCCTATGATGCAGGACATCGGTTCGGCCAGGGATGCTTCAAAATACGAATCTCCGCTGTATTTTAACAGGCAGCCCAGCTCCATCACTTCCTGGGGCAAAATGGCGTATGTGGCCGCTCCGCCGCAATACCGATAGGAATATCCCGGCGAGTCCATACTTCCCTTGTAGTTTAAAGCAGGCTGCAGGGCGAACTTTTCTCCCGGCTGAAACTGCTGCTGCCATTTGGCGCCAACCTGAACAATATTGCCGGCCATTTCATGGCCGATGATTACCGGGTTCTTGTCGACATCGTTGGGGACGCGCTTATGATCGGGGCCGAGAATGGCGGCCTTGTAACTGGACATGCAGATGCTGTCGGAAATGACCTGAACTAAGATTTCATCTTCCCTGATCGCCGGCAGTTCGAAGTCTTCCAGCCGAAGATCTTTTTTTCCGTACAGTCTGACTGCTCGCGTTTTCATCTTTACCACCTCGCAACATGATCAGGAGCAATAAGGCCGGCGGTATTGCCGGCTTTGTTCCTCCTGCTATTTCTACTGCTCTTGTGCCAATTCAGCGACTAAGGCGGTGAGGGCATCCGCCGCCTCTGCCTCATCGGGACCGTTGACGACAAGCCGGAAGGCACTGCCGGCGGATAAGCCGAGAGAAAGCAGGGCAAGCAGACTTTTCCCATCTACTTCACGTTCGCTCTTTACCAGCCGGATACTGCTTTGATAACGACCGGCTGTCTGTACCCACAGGGCGGCGGGACGCGCATGCAGTCCGGTTTTATTGTTTATAACTAACTCTTTTGTAATCACTTGGTCACCTTCTTATTCCATCTGATTTTTGCCAACCCGGTCAACCGGCGTCGCTGATCTGAACCGCAGCCAACAATCGGTCGACTTCCTGCAGGGAACCCGCCTGAGTACCGGGCTGAACCACCGAAGCGGTGGCGGCAGCCGTTCCCAGACGAGCGCAGTCGGCCAATGACAGTCCCCGGGTTTGGCCGACGACAAATCCTGCAACCAGAGCATCACCGGCGCCTACCGTACTTTTGGCCACGACGGCTGGCGGCCAGACCCGGAGCATTTGGCTTTTGTCGGCAACAATCGCCCCCTGAGAACCCAAAGTGACGATGACTTGTCTGATGCCGCCGGCCAGCAGGTCATCGACGGCATTTTGAATCTCAGCTTCCTGGATCAAGGATTTCCCGGTTAATTGGCGCAGCTCATCCAGATTCGGTTTTATGACATCAGGCATGGCCTTGATTCCCTCCCGGAGAGCCGGTCCGCTGCTGTCGAGCATCACCTTGACTCCCTGCTGTTTTAGCAGCGGGATGAAGCGGTGGTAAACGGTATCCGGCACCCCCGGCGGCAAACTGCCCGAGAAAACAAACCACTGCCGTTCGCCGGCCAGCTGCCTGATTACTTCGGTCAGCCTTGCCAAATCCCCTTCATTGCTTGCAAGGCCGGGAAAGTTGATTTCCGTTACCTGACCGCTTAAGCCGTCTACAATCTTAATATTCATCCTGGCGGCGCCGGCAACCTCGACAAAACAATCATGGATTCCTTGCTGCTGAAAATATTCGCGAAACACTTTGCTGTTATCCTGCCCCAGAAAGCCGGTTGCCGTCACCGGGCAGCCCAGTGCCCTGGCCACTTTGGCCACGTTAATCCCTTTACCGCCCGGATCAATCCGCTGCTGCTCGACCCGGTTGAGCGCTCCCGCCTGAAATTGCGGGATATGCACGGTATGATCCAGTGCCGGATTCAAGGTAATTGTGACAATTTTCTGCTGTCCGCTATCACTCACAAGCGGTCACCCTCCCGCCGCCAATCGTTTCCGTCCGTAATTCGACCAATGCGCCAAGCTGCTTTGCGTCCGCCTCAGTAAGCCCGGTATCGGTAATCAGTAAATCCAGATCCTCGAGACCGCAAACCCGGCATAAGCTTTTTTGCCCAAACTTGGAATGGTCGGCTGCTAAAAATTTTTCTTTACCGGCATGAAGCATATATTGTTTTGTCTCAGCCTCAGTCAGATTGGGGGTGGTTATTCCAAACTCAGCATCAATAGCGTTGGCTGCCAAAAACACTTTATCAAAGCACATTCGGCGCAACGCATCATTGGTGAGACCCCCCACCAGAGATCGGGTATTTTTGCGCAGCGTCCCGCCCAGCAGCAAGATCTCAACGCCTGCTTCGTCGCCAAACACCTGGGCGATGTCCATACTGTTCGTGGCGACAGTGATCTTTTTGTTGCGCAATAACCGGGCAATTTCCAGGGTAGTCGTTCCTGAATCGAGCAGGATGGTCTCGCCATCCTGCACTAAATCAGCCGCCAGCATCGCAATCTGACGTTTTTCCGTTAAAAGCCGAACTTCCTTTTCCTGAAAACTCATTTCAAAACCAGTCTGGACCGAGATTGCCCCACCGTGGGTCCGCTGGATCAGGCCGCTATCCTCTAATTCCTGCAAATCCCGGCGGACCGTGGATTCCGAGATGCCGAAACGCTGGCTTAAACTGGTCACCGTTACGGGGTTGCCGGTATTGACAAGCTGCAGGATTTCCATTTTTCGTTCTGCCGCAAACATAAATTCCTCCAGTTACACCTTACCTATTCTGCCGGGGAGCCTGCCGCATGTCTCAAAATTTCAATCATTGCCGCCGGTTTGGTTCAGACAGGCAAACAAGTCATCTTCATTTTCGGCTGCCAGCAGTTTGGCTTTTTGGTCGGCATCCATGAGCATGATCGCCAATTCACTCAGCAAGCTCACATGATCTTCCTCATTTCCCGCAATGCCAAAGGCCAGGAATACCGGCTTACCGTCGCTCCACTCAATACCCCGGGGAATCTTGAGGGCGACGATGGCCGCCCGGTTGACCAGACTGCGGCTTCCTTCCGTACCATGAGGAATGGCCACCCCTTCGGTAATATAGGTGCCCACATCCTGTTCCCGTTGATGCATTGCCTGTACATAAGCCGGTTGTACCGCCCCGGCCTGAACAAGCTGACCGCCTAAAAACTCGACCACTGCTGTTTTATCGCGAAAATCAGTCTTGATAAAAATCAGATTACGCTCAAACCGCATGGTATCCGCCTCCTTATGGATTAGATCAATTGACCGGCTGGATCAGATGGATCAGGCCGAGGGACCTTTTCGCCAGTATCAGCAATGGCTGATTATTTCATCATACACCGGAGTGTTGATAAAATCCTGTACGCCGTATATTCTCGTTCCGGGGGCTGCAGTCTGCCGTGCCCGTTCCGTCAATCCTGTCGCTGTCAGAACGATATCTGCGTCCTGGGGTATTTCATTGACTGCGCTATGGACAACCAGGATATCGGTTTTTCCTGCCTGGGAGAGTTTTTTCTTCAGTACTGAAACTGCCATTACCGACGATCCCATACCTGCTTCGCAGGCGAAGACAATTTTTCTGACCGGTCTTTCGTTGGTGGCCAGGGTTTCGCTGTTGCCAGCGTCATATGTCTGGGCCTTGGTCGGTTTCATGGATTTTACCGTCTGCTGGGCTCTCTCAAAGTCCTCACCGCTCTGATCGTCCACATTGCCGCTATACCTGCGGACCAAGGGGCTGGAAACAAGGAATGATACTGCTGCGCCAACAGCAATGCCCGCCAGGACTCCCAGAAAATCGCCTTTAGGGGTCATCGCCAATTCGGCAAAGATGCTTCCCGGCGAAGGCGTGGCGACTAATCCGGCATTCAGCAGCAAGAAGGTTAAGTTGGCCGCTATGCCGCCGGCAATCACCCCAATAATAGTTAAGGGATTCATCAGCACATAGGGAAAATAGATTTCATGAATACCGCCAAAAAAGTGAATGATAATCGCTCCGGGCGCGGATTGTTTTCCCATGCCCTTGCCGAATACCCAGTAGGCCAGCAGCAAACCAAGACCCGGTCCCGGGTTGGTTTCCAGCAGAAAGAAGATCGATTTGCCGAATTCCTTCACTTCCGCTACACCGATAGGCGAGAAGACTCCGTGGTTAATGGCGTTGTTCAGGAATAGCACTTTGCCTGGCTCAATCAGTATGGCTAACAGAGGCAAGAGCCTGGCTTCGGCGATGGTTTTGGCGGCGGCGCCGAGAAAGGCGGTAATGCTTGCGACGATAGGGCCTACCAGGTTGTAAGCCAAAAGTACCAGCAGCATCCCCAGGATGCCGGCGGAAAAGTTGTTGACCAGCATTTCGAATCCGGTGGGAATCTTGCCTTCGACCGCTTCGTCCCACTTTTTAATCACCCAGCCGCCAAGAGGTCCCATGATCATGGCCCCCATGAACATGGGAATAGAACTGCCAACCACGACCCCCATGGTTGCAGCGGCCCCGACAACGCCGCCCCTGGCGCCGTAGACCAGCCTGCCGCCGGTAAAACCGATCAATATGGGTAAGAGATAGGTAATCATTGGTCCTACCAGAGTGGCTAGGGATTCGTTGGGGACCCAGCCAGTAGGAATGAAAAAAGCAGTGATCAGACCCCAGCAGAGAAACGCCCCAACATTGGGTATCACCATACCTGCCAAAAAACCGCCGAACTTTTGTACTCTTTCTCTCATGTTCTCCCTCCTTACACTTTCACCCTTCTTATGACTATTGGCAACAGCTGCCCGCTCACCTTCTTTCATGCATTCAATCGTTTTGGGTTAATTTTCAAGATTGATTTGATCGTTTATGACCGATTGTAATCGTTTGTGATCATTATAAAATTATTTCGGCATGTCGTCAAGATAATTCTGAAAATAAAGGAAAAAAGCTGCCCCCATCATAATCATGATGGGGGCAGCTTGGGCGTCGTTTTTAGTAACGACGGCTGTTGTTTTGGCTGTAGCAGTCCCGGCAGTAAACCGGACGATCACCGGTGGGGCGGAAAGGAACTTGGGTCTGAACGCCGCAGGCCGCACAGGTTGCGTCGTGCATTTCCCGCTGCTGACCGCCGAAACCGCCGCGGCTGCCGCCACGATTGAATCCGCCGTTGTTCTGTTTGCGGGCTGCCCGGCAGTCGGGGCAACGGCCGGGTTCGTTAGTGAACCCTTTTTCCGCAAAGAAATCCTGTTCGGATGCGGTGAATACAAATTCGGCGCCGCAATCGCGGCAGGTCAAAGTTTTGTCTTGAGCCATGAATAGTAGCCTCCTCAAATCTATTACCCGAATAGCAAATGGAGATTCATCGGGACTTCTCCTACTAACGTATAGTTTGAGAAGGCAAAATGACAACCTCGTTTGATATTATGTAGGCATCTCTATTATAGCCTACATTCAGGGGAAGCGCAAAGAAAACTTAAAAAGATCCTGAACTATCCGGGTACCTGGATTATTCTGCCCCAATTCAAGGCTGTTTCATACATTTTGCTATTGAAACCAATACAGACAGAACAGCAGGATTTTACGAAGCTGCCGCATAACAATATACATCACCTTTATTTTGATTCTACGATTGGGATGACACAGATGTATATTTATCTGGACATTGCAGCGGGATTCCAGTGTGAAATGTGCGGTTCCTGCTGCCGCAACGACTGGGTGGTAACAGTTGACGCGCAAAGTTTTTCCCGCAATGCCCGCCTGTTTGCAGCTGCAGGGCGAGAACAGGAATTCGCTAAGGCTTTTATCCGGATTTGCGCAGAGAGCAGTCCGGGAGAGTATGCCTATATCGCCAAACAACCTGCGGGAGGCTGCTGGTTTTTGCAGCCGGACCAGCTTTGCCGGCTGCATAGAGAGGCAGGGCATGCGCATCTGGACTCGGTGTGCCGGACCTTTCCCCGCTATCCGCTGGATACGGCGCGGGGACTGGAACTGACTCTGAGCTTTAGTTGTCCGGCTGTTATCCGGCTGGTGAGCCGGCAGCAGCCCCTGGCCATTGTGCGCTCCGAACAGGCGCCACTGGCAGTCATGCCGGATAGTTGCGTGGCCCAGGTTTATCCCCAGCAGTATTCGGACCGGCATCCGCTTTATTACTATTTTGAACTGGAGCATCACTTCATTGATATCCTGCAGTGCCGGCTCATGCCGGTTCAGGCGCGGGTGAATCTGCTGTTCCAGACTGTAGAGGCCATAGGCCGTTTGGACAGGCAGAATTCGCTGCACCAGGACCTGAACCGGCTGATATACAGTAATTATGTGCGCATGGACAAGGTTGATCCCGCACAGCCGCCCGATATGGCGGATATCCTGACCGAGCATTTTCTGGTGAATTTTGTTTTTAAGAAACCCTTTTATCTCTGCGGACTGCAGCCGGGAGCGCGCTTAGTGCAGCATTTTTGCAGCCGGATTAACGCAGCCCGGTCCGGGATCATCGATCCGGCCGTCAATTGGCAGAAGACCAAGGAATGCATCATGGAACTGGAGTTTCAATACGGTCATAATCGCAAGGCTTTATACGCAGGCAATCAATAGAATCAGGAAGAGACGGAGTGAGAATATGAATCGCAAGGCTGTTACTTGGCTTTATGAGCAATTGCCTAAGTTAGTGGCGGAGGGGGTTATCCCGGCGGAAAGCGCCGATGCGCTGCGAAATTTTTACGGACCGGTCGACCAATCCCGAAAGAGCCGCCGGCTGATCCTGAGCATCTTTGCCGTCACCGGCGTGGCCCTGGTAGGTTTAGGAGTCATTTTGATCCTGGCCCACAACTGGGACCAGTTGACCCGGTTTAGCCGCATGATGATTGGGGTGGGAATGCTGCTGGCAGCGCAATTTCTGGCAGGATGGGTTCTCTGGCGTCAGCCGGACAGCAGGGCCTGGCGGGAAGGAACCGCTACTTTTCTGACTCTGATGATCGGCGCCTCCATAGCGTTGGTGGGGCAGACCTATCATTTGTCCGATGACTTTGGCGGCTTTTTGCTGACCTGGATGCTGCTGTCGGCGCCGCTGGTGTATCTGATGCGGGTCCACATGCCGGCGCTGCTGTATTTGGTCGGTATGATCCTTTGGATTGATAACGGCGACTACGGCATGGGGGGCAAGCAGACAATCTGGCTGCTCCTGGCGGTGATGCTGCCTCACTACCGGCTGCTGCTGCGGGACCGTTACGGTAACCCGGCGGTGATCTTTTCCTGGGTTTGGCTCTTCATTCTGGCTCTTTGCTTTGGCCTGGTTTTGGAGGACTATATCCGGACATTAGAACCGGTCATGTACACACTGCCTTTTACCATCTCCTATTTCAGCGGTTTATTGTGGTTCCCCGATGCCCCGGTTAATTGGCGCAATCCTTATGCAATCGCCGGATTGGCCGGCTGCGTGATACTGTCCGTTGTTGCCACCTTTCATGATGTCTGGATCGGTATGGGACATATCCTGGAAGGGATGGGAGGGGCGGAAGGGACACTGGCGGCAGCAATGCTGCTATTGACCCTGGCGCTGGGTTTGGCCCTGCACCACAGGCGATCCCGGCGGCATTGGCTGTGGGGAAGCGGTCCGATATTGACGGTGATAGGGGTCCTGCTGGCTGCTTGGGACCGGAGTGGTATTGCCTCGGCCATTTTATTCAATAGCTACCTTCTGGTGCTGAGCGTGTATATCATTATCCGCGGCGTCAAAGAGGAAAAGCTGGGCATGCTGAATGGGGGCATGCTGATGCTGGCCTTGCTTATTGTGCTGCGGTTTCTGGATATTGATCTCAGCATCATTGCCCGTGGTTTGGTATTTGTTGTTCTGGGGCTCATTTTCCTGGCAGCCAATCTGATCATGGTGCGCCGTAAAAAAGAGGTGGCAAAATGAACAAGAACAGACGGATTTTCTCGTTGTTTGTTATTTTGGCTCTTATTCAGCTCTCTGTGCTTCTCTTTATGGTTCTGCGTTGGGAGGATGTGCTGACCAACGGCCAGCAGTACCGGCTGCCGGCGGAACCGGTAGACCCGTATGACCCATTTCGCGGCCGTTACGTTGATATCCGGGTCCGGGGAAATACCGAGGGGCCCATTGCAGAAGGCGCCAGGCTGCAGAGCGGACAAACAGCCTATGTCCTATTAGAAAAAGATGCGAAGGGCTTTGCCAGGATTCGCGCTGTCACAGACAAGCGTCCCGCCGGCAGTGACTATATCCAGACAAAGGCCGGATGGATTGAAGACGGGGACATAGTCCATTTCAAACTGCCGTTTAATCGCTTTTATATGCGGGAAGACCTGGCGCCGGCAGCTGAAAGGGCCTACCGGAAGCAAGCCAGAAAAAACGGCGTTATTGCGGTAAGGGTCAAGGATGGCTACGGTGTTATAGAAGGGCTATATATTGGCAAACAAACCATTGGCGAATATCTGTTGTCCCCTGAGACGGCGGATGAAGACCCGGAGGAATAAAAAGAACAGTCTGCCGACGATGGGGAGACTGTTCTGGCTGATGAGGTTTATTCGCATCAGGCTAAGATATGTTTGGAAGACTTTTGAAATTCTTGATATAATAATAAAAAAGCGGCAAGGAGGACAAAACCTGTGAATTTTAAATTCTATCACAATAACTTTAACGTATTGGACTTGCAGAGAAGCCTTGATTTTTACAGTGAAGCTCTGGGCCTGACAGAGGTGAGGCGCAAAGAGCAGCCCGGCTTTATCCTGGTATTTCTGGGAGACGGGGGGAGAACCCCTCACACCTTGGAACTAACCTGGCTGAAAGACCGGACTCAGCCCTATAACCTGGGCGAAAATGAGTTTCACCTGGCTTTTACCGTAGATGACTATCAGGCGGCTTACGAAAAACACAAAAAAATGGGCTGCATTTGCTACGAGAATCCGACCATGGGGATCTACTTCATCTCCGATCCGGACGGTTATTGGCTGGAAATCCTGCCGGAGAAACGGTAAGGCTAAAAATAACGGAAACAAAGAGGGACCAGGACAGGGGCAATGACTGTGGTGATCAGGCCCATGAAAATCATAGCCAGGCTGGCGATGGAACCTTCCAGGGAGCCGGTCTCGTAGGCCCGGGCTGTACCTGTTCCATGGGCCACGATGCCAAACAGCATGCCTTTGGTCAGTGGTCTTTCAATGGAAGCCCATTTCAGCATCATGGAGGTTAATACGACGCCGGTTACCCCGGTGATAATCACGAATACAGCGGTGATCGCCGGGTCTCCTCCCAATATCTGCGCCACATTCATGGCCATCGGCGTGGTAATGGAACGGGGGGCCAGACTGGTGGCGAGCTGAGAATTCAGCCCCACCAATTGGGAGATTCCCACTGTTGTGAGAATGGCCGCCACCGCGCCGCCGGTTACGCCGGATGCAATCTCCGGCATATACCGCTTCAGAATATCCCGGTATTTATACAGAGGAATGGCGAAGGCCACCGTAGCTGGCTGCAGCATCAAAGTTAGGTAATGCCCGCCTGCGTCATAGGCCGCATAAGGAATATGCAGCAGTGTTAACAGCAGGATCAGAACAGCCGGACAGATAATTAACGGTGAAAGAAGGATATGGGGATATCGGCGGTAAAGCCATTTGGAAACTAAATAAACCGTAATGGTAAACAACAAGCCAGGGATCATGAGCATGCGCCTCTCTTTTTTTCCCGATGCCGGCTGGTCAATTCGATAAGAGCCCCGGCAGTAAGCAGGATCAGTATGGTGCTGGACACGATAACCAACAGAAAGCTGGTCAGTTCACTTTGAAACAGGTCCTTGTATTGCATGACGCCGATGGCGGCAGGGATGAAAAAAAGCAGCAGCTCGGCGATGAGAAAATTGGCGCCTGCCTCAATCCACTCCAGCTTGACCCACTGCCGTTCCATCAACAAAAAAAGCATTCCCATTCCGATCAGGGAACCAGGGATGCCGATATTTAATACCTGTGCTATACTATTGCCAAGCAGGCTGATGCCGCATAAAACAGTGATCTGACCTGCTATATTCAGCCATTTCATTATAGATTTCACTCCTTTTGTGTACCTAGTTTACAGCAAGGGCCAAAAAGAATAAAATACTTGTAATGTATTGCATCTATGCGGCAAAGTTATACAGTACTTTCTAGCGAGGGTTCGGATTTGGATATACTGCACTTAAACTACTTTCTCGAAGTGGCCCGCCAGAAAAGCTTCACTAAAGCCTCACAAACCCTGCGGGTCAGTCAGCCGTCCATCAGCAAAGTGATCAAGACCCTGGAAAATGAACTGAATGTCACTCTCTTTGAACGGTCCGGCCGGGAGGTGGAGTTAACCGATGCAGGCAAAGCCATTGTGCGGCAGGCCCAGCATGTGGTTAACGAATTTCACACCCTGACCGCTGAACTGACCGATCTGTTCAACCTGAAAAAAGGCGAGGTTATCATCGGTCTTCCCCCCATGATCGGCTCGCGCTTTTTTCCTAAGGTGATCGGCAATTTCCGACGGACCTATCCCCAGATTCACCTGAAGCTGATTGAAGTGGGTTCCAAACAGGTGGAGGCGGATGTGGAAGCAGGGGTTTTGGAATTGGGCGTGGTCGCCCTGCCTACAACCATCAACGGCTTTGAGGTTTTTTCCTTTGTTAATGAACCCCTGCGGGTGGTGCTGAATCAGGATCACCCGCTGGCGAATCATACGGCATTGACCTTGCTGGATCTGAAGGATGAGCCTTTTGTACTCTATAAGGATGATTTTTCGTTATATGATCATATTCTCTTTCACTGCCACGAAAGAGGCATGACGCCGTCCATCGCCTGCCAAAGCTCCCAGTGGGACTTCATCGTCGAAATGGTCGGCGCCCGGTTAGGCATCGCTTTGCTGCCGGAAACAATCTGCAAAGAACTGGACCCCCATCGCTTTAAGAGCATCGCCCTGTGTGACCCGGTGATTCCCTGGAACCTGGCGATTATCTGGAAAAAAGACAAGTACCTCTCGTTTGCGACGCGGGAATGGTTACGACTGGCCAAAAGCTATTTTTTGGCCCGATGATTTTTTATGGGAAATAGGAGTAGGAAAATCAATGAAAAAAATAAAAGCCATTATTTTTGACCTGGATGGAACCCTTGTTGACAGCGAACCCAATTATTTCGCCTCGGACAAAAGGCTTCTGGCCGAATACGGCATTCCGGATTTTGACGAGGCAATGAAAAACAAATATGTGGGAATCGGATCCCGGGAGATGCTGGAAGACCTGAAGCAGATCTATCCTATTACAGAATCGATGGAAGTCCTGCTGCGCAAAAAGAATGATTATTATCTGGAAATCGCCCGGACCGGTACAGTGGCTTATCCGGAAATGATCAAATTTTTGCATCTGCTGAAAGACAGCCATTACCCGGTAGCCCTTGCCTCAGGATCTTCACCGGAAGTCATTGAACTGGTATTGTCGGTAACCGGCTTGACGGGTCAGTTTGATGTGGTCCTTTCGGCGGAAAATGTAAAGCGGGGCAAACCGTCGCCGGATATCTTCCTGGAGGCTGCCCGGCGTCTGGGAGTGCCGGCGGAAAACTGCCTGGTGGTGGAAGACTCCCGCTACGGGGTGGAAGCCGCCCAAAACGCCGGGATGTATTGCATCGCCCTGCCTTGCCTGGCGGCGGATCCTTTGCCTGACTGCTTCGGCCGGGCTGATTTTCTATGCCGAAACGGCATTGCTGATTTTACGGCGGAAAAAGCCTTTGCCTGGGTGACAGGATTGAGTGAACAAAAGTAAGCGGGAATTTGCAAAAAATAGCGATGCTCTCTTGCTTTTTGCCGACAATTTCTGTATCCTTAAAAATAAGACTATATCTTGGCTGTGATGGACCAATAAGTACCTGATACAACCTTTTGACAGCGATCCGGGAAGAGTGGGAGCCCGGGAAAAGGCATCGGTGAAACGGCAGTCCGGAGCTGATTTTTAAGGGGATGCACCCTATTGCACGGTGCGTCAAATAGGGTGGAACCGCGGGTGCAGCAGCTCTCGTCCCTATGGCCGGATTCGATTCGGCCGTAGGCGGGAGCTTTTCTGTTTTTATTATCCGGAATAAATAATAGGAGTGGAATGAGAATGAGTGTGACTATGGACAAAATCGTATCCTTGGCAAAACATCGGGGCTTTATTTTTCCCGGTTCCGATATCTACGGCGGCCTGGCCAATACCTGGGATTACGGCCCCCTGGGCGTGGAACTGAAAAACAACGTAAAGCGGGCCTGGTGGCGCAAGTTTGTCCAGGAATCCCCCTATAACGTAGGCTGTGACACGGCTATTCTGATGAATCCCAAGACCTGGGTGGCTTCCGGCCACGTTGGCAACTTTAACGACCCGCTTTTGGACTGCAAGCAATGCAAGGCCCGTCACCGGGCCGACAAGTTGATTGAAAACGAGCTGGCTGCCAAAGGAATCGAAAGAGATATCAACGGTCTGAAATTCGATGCACTGAAACAACTGATCGATGAATACAAAATCGCCTGCCCTGAATGCGGCGGTTACGATTTTACCGACATCCGCCAGTTTAACCTGATGTTTAAAACCTTCCAGGGCGTCACCGAATCCAGCCTGAACGAAATCTACCTGCGGCCGGAAACCGCCCAGGGCATCTTTGTCAACTTCAAGAACATTCAACGGACCATGCGCAAAAAGGTCCCCTTTGGCATCGGCCAGATCGGCAAAAGCTTCCGCAATGAAATTACCCCGGGCAACTTCACCTTCCGTACCCGGGAGTTTGAACAAATGGAATTGGAATTCTTCTGCAAACCCGGCGAAGATCTGCAATGGTTTGAATACTGGCGGAGCTTCTGCCGGGAATGGCTGCTGAAATTAGGCATGAAAGAAGAAAATATCAAGCTGCGGGATCATTCCCATGAGGAACTGTCTCACTACAGCAACGCCACCACCGACTTTGAATACAAGTTCCCCTTCGGCTGGGGCGAACTGTGGGGAGTCGCCGACCGGACCGATTTCGATCTCAAACAGCACATGCAGCATTCCGGCGAAGATTTCCACTATCTCGATCCGGAAACCAACGAAAAGTACATCCCCTACTGCATTGAACCCTCTCTGGGCGCTGACCGGGTGACCCTGGCCTTCCTGATTGACGCCTATGAAGAGCAGCAGCTGGAAAAAGACGACGTTCGCACCGTACTGCACCTGCATCCGGCCCTGGCGCCTTACAAAGCGGCCATATTCCCCTTGTCCAAGAAACTGTCCGACGGCGCCCTGAAGGTGTTCCAGGACCTGGCCAAATCCTTCATGGTGGATTACGACGAAGCCGGCTCCATCGGCAAACGCTACCGCCGCCATGACGAAATCGGCACGCCTTTCTGCGTAACCTACGACTTCGACTCGGAAACCGACGGCCAGGTCACAGTACGCGACCGGGATACTATGGAGCAGGTGAGGATGCCGATTAGCGAGCTGAAAGGGTATATTGAGGCTGGATTGGCGTTCTAGGATGGCCACTCGGAGACTCTGAACACGCAGGTCCTACAGGAGAATTTGAGTTAAATAAATCCCTCCCGTGTTGCCCAGAACCAATGAAAACGGACATTGCAAGAAAGCCCCCAGACGTAGGATAATGACTACGACTGGGGGCTTTGTCATGGGTAGAAGGTATACCAAAATAGGCATGCTGGAAAAAGAAATCGACGAAATGATAGCGCAGGGGAAAAGTCACAGGGAAATAGAAAAGTATTATGGCTGGAAGGAGATCGACCCGTACACAATTTTTTGAAGCGATGCAGGCGCAAGGAAGAAAAAATGATGGCTGGAATTGAAATTCGTCCTAAAGGTCGCCCTTCCAAAAGGTACAAGAAAGCCGGAGAAGAGAAGGATTATGAAATACAACAACTGCGCATGGAAAACAGGCTGCTGCGGGATTTTCTTCAGCTCGCTGGAAGGAGGTGAGAGCGGTGGTGAAATACTTGACGATCTGGCGACATCGTGACAACTATCCAATTCAGGTGATGTGTCGATTCTTCGGAGTATCCCGGAGTGGGTATTATGATTATGTGAATCGAATGGGCAGACCAGACCGAGATGAACTTCTGTCTGTGCGAATTGCCCAATGCCAGGAGAAAAGCCGGAAAACCTATGGCTACCGGCGAGTACATATTTGGCTGGAGAGACAGAGAATCTACCACAATCCCAAAACTATCTTGCGGATGATGCGAAAATATGGCCTGCTCAGCGAAGTGCGCCGCCGCAGGAAATACAGAACGATGGGACAGCAGCTCCACCGATATGACAACTTACCAAACCGTGATTTCACAGCCGTTCAGCCAAACCAAAAGTGGGTAACGGATATTTCGTATATCCACACCTCTCAGGGCATACTGTACCTGTCAGTGATCCGTGATCTGTTCGATAACAGCACGTTGCCCACAGAACCGCCACTCAGCGAACTGTGAATCTGGTACTAAATACCGTAAAGATGCCCATAGAAAGAGAGCGGTCACTGGGGAGATCCACCTCCACAGCGACCGAGGCTATTAATTTTATACCTCACACGCATATTTCAGCCTGACTAAAGAGTACGGGATTACTTCTTCCATGTCAAGACGGGGCAATTGTTATGACAACGCTATGGCAGAAAACTTCTTTTCCATTCTTAAGTCTGAGTGCATTTATCGGCAAAAGAGCCTCTCTTTTCAGCATGCTGTTAATCTCATTGATGATTATATCTGGTTCTACAACAATGAGCGAATTCAAATAAGTACAAAACTGACGCCACTTGAAAAGCGGCGTCAGTTCGCGTAATTTCACGATTTCCTGCCTCCGGGGCTTTTATTCTCTGTCTGGTCGTTCTGGGGCTCTACACCATGCCCAGACGAGAGAAGGGGCTTGTTTATTTTATCGCGAATCAATGTTATGGGATATGACTCCGTAAATATCGCTTTGTTACAATGATTGAGGATTCCATTCCACAAAATTCTTGACATTTTTATCCAATCTGACTATAATGGAAATCACTCGATAGGAGGTATTGCTATGTTTGATTCACAAATCAATATCCCGCGTAAAGCCTATATGGATTGGTTGCTGCGTTGGAAAGACCGGCAGATCATTAAGGTTGTATCTGGCGTCCGACGTTCGGGAAAATCGACGCTGTTTGAGTTATATCGCTCCCATCTTATGCAAATCGGTGTTGCCGAGCGGCAAATCATTGCGTTAAATTTTGAAGATATCGCCTATGAAGACTACCTCGATTACCGCAAACTGTACGCCTTCATTGAAGCCCGATTGCTGTCTGACCGGATGAACTATATTTTTTTGGATGAAATCCAGCATGTCAACAGCTTTGAGCGAGTGGTGGACAGCTTATTTATTAAAAACAACTGTGACGTATATATAACCGGCTCGAATGCGTATTTTATGTCCGGAGAGCTGGCCACCCTGCTTTCCGGACGCTACGTCGAATTGAAGATGCTTCCGCTTTCATTTTCGGAGTTTTATGAAGGATTGGCCCTGCACGACCGGCAACTGTCCAAAGAAGAGGCCTTTCAGGCGTATTTAACCCAAAGCTCTTTTCCCTACCTTTCCCGTTTTCCCGGAACATCGGCGGAGACATTGGATTACCTACGCGGAGTTTACAACACTGTTTTGCTCAAGGATGTGGTGGCGCGTTTGCGTATTCCCGATGTTAACGCTCTGGAAAATGTGGCAAAATTCCTTTTGCACAACATCGGCAACAAGATTGCCCCGACCAAAATTGCCAACACGCTGAAGTCCGATGGCAAAGGCGTTGACCCTAAAACGGTTGACCGCTATATACGCGGCCTGACGGACAGCTTGCTGCTGTATGAAGCCAATCGGTTCAATATCAAAGGACGGATGTATCTATCCAGCCAGAGCAAGTATTATTGTGTAGACACCGCACTGCGCAACGCTTTTGTGCGCGGAAAAGAGAGCGATGCCGGGCATGTCCTCGAAAATGTCGTCTATTTGGAATTGCTGCGCAGAAGCGGACGCGTGTTTGTCGGCGTGGCGGATAATGAGGGTGAAGTGGATTTTGTGACGGAGGACGGCGACAGTTTAGCTTATTACCAAGTGGCTTGGACGGCCTTGGACGAAAGCATATTACACCGTGAGTTGACACCCTTGCGCCGTATCAAAGATAACCACCCCAAAACCTTGCTGACGATGGATGTCCTGTTCAGCGAAGGGAATTATGATGGCATCCTCAAACGGAATGTGCTGGATTGGCTGCTGGAAGGCTGGGTTACCGTTCCTTCTGCCCATAAGTCTTAAACTTCTCCAGAACTACATCCATTTGACTGTCGGACAAAATTACCGGTTGACCGGCGGTTTTTGTCAGATAGTAAATTTGGGCGCAGAACTCCGTTTCCTCCGCCGTCTGAAAGGCGCGGACAATATCCGGCCCAACTGCCAGCAGGCCATGATTGCCCAGCAGCACGGTGTAATTGTCCTCCATGGCGGCAAAGGCGGCTTCGGCTAATTCCCGGGTGCCAAAGGTTTCGTAAGGTGTGCATTTCACCTGTCTGCCGGCAAAGCCGATGAGATAGTGAGTCGGTTCAATATTCCAGTGCAGGCAGGCCAGGACCGCAGCGTACAGGGAATGGGTATGGACCACCGCCTGGATATTGGGCCTCCGTCGGTAAAAGATACAGTGCATCTCGAATTCGCTGGAAGGTTTTCTTCCGCCGTCGGCCACATGCCCGGCCAGATCCAGCACTACCACATCTTCCGGCAGGGTTTTAAAATATTCCAGTCCGCTGGGACTGATCGCCATCAATTGTTTTTCCGGATTATAGATGCTGATATTACCGCCGGTCCCCTTTGTCAGGCCGGTGGTAATCAGTTTCTGGCCATATTCTACGATCAGTTCCCGCTCTTTCTGAAGCAGCATGCGGTTTCCCCCTTGTCACCTGAGTTTCTGATATTTACTACCATACCATGTTTCCCCGGTGACAATCAAGTTGCGCAGAAGTGGACCGCCTGCCGGAACAGTGGCTCCGGCGGGCGGTTAAGGTTATTCTATGAAATTCCGCCGTTAACTGCGGCCAGATATTCTTGATTTAATATATGTTTGATGGCAATCCCTTTCACGGTGGACAAGTCGATGATTGCACCGGCTGTGGTTCTAACCAGTGGCTTGGTGAACCGTTCTCTGTCGAAAAGTACTACTTGAGCCGTACGGTCATCGGTTAGCATGATCGAGCTGTTAATAAGGCAGTCTCGCACACTGTCGAGGAAAGGCTGGCAGACTTCAGGGCAGAATTTAGTAAATTTATTCTGAGCAATATGCTCCAGCGAGATAAACGGATTGACAGTATCGTGGTAAGCTTCCCTGTGAAAAGCATTTGCTACGGCGATGATCCGGGCAAGGACAGGAATTTTGTCGCCCTGCTTAGCCAGGGGAAAGCCGCTGCCGTCCATGTATTCATGGTGGTAGAGAACAGCCGCCAGAACATCCTGGGAAATGCCGTCTACATTACGCAGCAATTTAGCTCCGTGAATGACATGATCTTCCGGTCCGGAACTGCCATCCTGGGGAATGACTAATTTGCCGATATCATGCAGCAGTCCGGCCAGGACCAGTGTTTGGACGGTTTCTTCCGGCAGCCTCATGGCACGGCCAATCATGCCGCTGATAAATGCCACCATAACCGAATGACGGGAAACCTCATCGGCCAATTTCTGATCGCAGACTAGAAGGTACTCCATAAGGGTGGGGCCGGTTGACAGCACGGTGGAATAAATGCCGAAAGAGATATCTTTAAGTTCCGGTACCGGTACTTGCTTTTGGTTGCGGACAAAATCGAAAGACCGGGAGGAACTGTCGACAATGCTGCTATATTCCTTATAAAAATCTTTAAACACCTGGGACAGACTGTCCGGCTGCTCCGGCTGTTCCGACGGTTGATTTGGCGCAGCTGCAACATCATCCACTATGTATACAAAGCGAATGTCCCACATCGCTAAAAGCGAGATGGTCCTGGTCGTCACCGCCGCGTTTTTTCCCAGGAGGACTTTACCGGTCGGCGACAAGACAGACGAACCGATGATCATGCCCGGGACTAAGTCGTTAACGGCCAACAATTTGGTTTCCATTTGAATCCACTCCTTCTTTACCAAAGATCTATGGGATACATATCAGACGATACCTAATAGCTGCTTAACTGTTAGTATACATGAGCTGGGAAGAAAACATAATAAGGCTCAGTTCCTGTCTCCGTGGTGCTCCTGTCCTAAAAGAAAATTGCGGATTGCCAAAAATAAGCAAATATATTAGAATAAGTATAAATTGAATACAGGATAGCTAGGGGTGCCGCAGGCTGAGAAATGAAAGCAATTTCATTGACCCTCATCACCTGATCTGGATAATGCCAGTGTAGGGAAGCGATATAATATGATAAATGTTAAAACGCGATCCTGCAGGATTGCGTTTTTCTTTATATCAGAATTAATAAGAGACGCCTTGCGTCCTTGCTAGTACATAAACGCATAACGCATTAAAGAAAAGTAAGGGGAGATGATCTTATGACTGACTCATTGATTAAAAAATTGAATATGCTTGCGGACAATCCGGTCAGTATCGCGGTCCTTTTAGGATTGATGCTTCTGATACTGGCCTTCCTGCGCATCAAAAAAATCGCTTTGCAGCCGCGGCTAATCACACATATCGGCCTGGCGCTTGCTTTGGCGCTCATACTGCACACCTTCCGCCTGTATCACATGCCGCAGGGCGGCAGCATCACTTTGGGAGCGATGGTGCCACTGCTGCTGATTGCCTTTTTGTACGGACCGGAAGTAGGTTATCTTGCCGGGTTTGTTTATGGTCTGATCCATTTGATTCAGAGTCCTTATATTTTACATCCGGTGCAGGTGTTGTTCGATTACCCTTTGCCGTATATGGCGCTTGGCCTTGCAGGCTATTTTCGGGACCGGATTTTTTGGGGAACAATTGTCGGCGTTTTGGGACGGTTTATCTGCCATTACATATCAGGAATTGTATTTTTTGCCAGCTATGCTCCAGAAAGCATGTCTCCTTATGTATATTCCGCCATCTTCAACGCCGGCTACCTGATTCCTAACCTGCTCATCTGCCTCTTAATCATGCGGCTTTTACCGCTGGAGCGGATTAAGCTGACATTGTCGCGGTGAAAAGAGCAGGGCGCTGTTAAACGCAGTGGCTGTTTTATTTTAGATATAAAAAGCATTATAATAGTTGCAGCAGACCTATTTGCGGCTTAACGGGGATGCAAATATATGAAAAATGAGGACTATGCATGAATAGGATTCTTCCATTGGAAACAGCTGTATTGATTGTGGTTATGGCTACATCTTTTTTGACGCCGTTTATGGGCAGCGCTGTGAACCTGTCCATACCGGCCATTGCAGCCGAATTTGGCGATAATGCCCTGTTGCTGGGATGGATGGTCACCGGTTATTTATTGACTTCGGCGGTGTTTCTGCTGCCTTTTGGCCGCTACGCGGATATTGTGGGCCGGAAAAAAGTCTTTATTGCCGGTACCGTCTTATTTTCTCTGTTTGCCGCGTTATCCGGCCTTGCCTGGTCCCTGACATCACTGATCTGGTTCAGGGCGGCTCAGGGCATTGCCAGCGCCATGATTTTTAGCACCGGCATGGCCATTTTGACCACCGTCTATCCGGCTCCAAAGCGGGGCAAGGCTATGGGCCTGACGGCTGCAGTTGTCTATATTGGCCTGGCGGCGGGACCGGTGCTGGGCGGCGTGATGAATCATTATCTGGGCTGGCGCAGCATCTTTCATTTTACCGCCATCATCGGCATACTGGCAGCCCTGCTGGCCATCTGGCGGCTGGAAGGGGAATGGGCAGGCGCCCGGGGAGAGACCTTTGACTTCATTGGCAGCACTGGCTACATCCTGGCGCTTTCGGCCGTCCTGTACGGCTTTTCTTCCATCTCCAGCGTGATCTGGGCAAAATACATCCTGGTTGCAGGCCTGGCGCTGATGGCCCTGTTTTTGCATCACCAGTCCCGCCAGCAGCATCCCATCCTGCAGGTGGAGCTATTCCGCCAAAACAAGGTTTTCGCCTATTCCAACCTGGCGGCCATGATTAACTACAGCGCCACATTTGCGGTAGGCTTTTTGATATCGCTGCATCTGCAGCTGGTGATGGGGTATGATTCCCAGATGGCCGGCCTGATTTTGCTGTCGCAGCCCGTGCTGATGGCGGCGCTCTCCCCCTTTGCCGGCACCCTCTCAGACCGTATATCGCCTTCCATATTGGCTTCCTGGGGCATGGGCATCACCGCCCTGGGGTTATTCCTGTTCGTCTTTATCAGCGTCGACACATACTTAGGGCTGATCATCGCCAATCTGGCGCTGATCGGAGTAGGCTTCGCCCTGTTTGCCTCTCCTAATAATAACGCCATCATGAGCGCGGTGGAGAAGAAGCTTTACGGCGTGGCTTCCTCGTCCCTGGGGACCATGAGATTGGTGGGCCAGGCAGTCAGCATGGCTGTGGTCACCCTGCTGATCGCCAGCTTTGTGGGAGATGCGGGCCTGAACAAGAATTCCGCTCCTATGATCGTGGCCGCTTCCCGGGCATCCTTCATGGTGTTTACAGCCATCTGCATTATTGGGGTATTTGCATCGCTGGCCCGGGGGAGCAAAGAGCGGTCTGCCCCTGATGACGCGAAAGGTCAGCAGGATTAGCCGGGCATTTGGGCGCAGGGTGCTTCTGTTTTGAACATAGCTTAGATCGTAAACCGGGATATTCCAGCCGAATCTGGCGGAGAATATCCCGGTTTTTGTCTTTGAATCAATCTTTTTCTATCTTTTTTTACAAACCGTTACAAAACGTTAACAAAAATTAACAGTGGGTTAATTTTTTATAAATGGCTAAACGGTACAATTAGACTATGCATTACAACAGGTTTAAGTATAAGGGAGGTATGACGATGCAGCTCCGGGAAGGAAAATACTTAGTCAAACTGGCTGAAAATGCAAGCGAAAAAGAACAGGTTTACCGGCTCCGGCATAATGTTTACCATAAAGAAATGAATTTTGCGGGCAAACAGACAGAAGGTGAACAGGAATATGACTCTTATGATGAAATTTGCGATCATCTGATGATTTGCGATGAGGAAGCAGGCCAATGCGTCGGGACTTTTCGGTTTTTATCGGGTAAAAGGCTGCAGGGAAACCAAGGCTTTTATTCGGAGCAATGGTTTGATATTGGACAGTTAAAGTGTGAAAGAAACAGAGTTTTGGAACTGGGGCGGGCTTGTATCGATATCCCGTACCGGAATACCAAAGTCTTTAAACTGCTATTTTCCGGTGTAGGCGCTTATCTGAAGTTATTTCCCCATGATTACATGATTGGTCTTACCACTGTGTCATTTGATTCCAGGACCGATATCAAAATGATCATCGAATATCTGACTGAGAAAAAAGTGGTTAACATCTCTTTTGGCGTAAAGCCAAAAAAAGATTTCTATATCGACGAAGCCGAGGGAGGGAGTTACACCATCGCCGCTGTCAGTGAACGGGAAATCATCAATAAGATGTCCACCCTTATGCTGGCCTATTATAAATACGGGGCGGAGTTTATCAGCGAACCGTCTGTTGACGCTGATTTCAATCCGCCGGTAGTTGACTTTTTTACGATTTTCCCGGCCGAAAAATATCCCAGCTGGGCATCCTGAAATTATCCTTATTTACATTCAAATTCCGTCACATAAAGAGGTCAATAAGTATGAAGAACTTTGTTCTCTCAGCCGCAATCCGGCTTAAACGAAACATATTAGCGCTGCTGCAGATTGCGGCGGCTTATATCATTGTATATGTCGTATTTAAACCGGGAGCGGCAATAAAGATCGACCGCAGCGGGATACAGGGAATCAAGCCGCCGTTTATCGTACTGGGCAATCATACATCGAATTTTGATCCGGCGCTGGTGCAGTATGCCATTCCCTATCCCTGTTATTTTCTCACCTCGAATTACTACTTTCGCCTGCCGGTTATCGGCAGGCTGTTACGGCTGTTCGAAGCCATTCCAAAGATACAATTCTCCCCTGACATGCGCTCGGCGCGCAAAACAGTAGAGGTGATTTCCCGGGGCGGCGTGGTGGGCATATTTCCGGAAGGACGCCGTTCGGTTGACGGGAGTTGCTGCCCGATACCGGAATCAGTGGCGAAGCTTATTAAAAAATTAAAGGTTCCCGTTGTGGCCGTCAAAACAAACGGGGGTTACTTTGTCTGGCCCCGCTGGTCGCCTGACTGGCGGCGGGGGAGGGTGGAAACGGTGGCGGTGCAGCTGCTGTCAGCCGAAGACATTGCCGGAATGAGCACCCGGGAAATATATGATACAGTTTGCCGGGCTTTGACCTATAATGACTACGAATGGAATCGTAATGCCCGGGAGATTTATCCTCATAACGATGCAGCTGAAAACCTGCATCTTATTTTGCATCAATGTCCCCGCTGCCATGGCGAAAGCGTCATGGGCAGCAGCCGGAACAAGCTCTTGTGCAACCGGTGCGGTAACGGGGCGATAGTTGATGTATATGGATTTTTGCTGCCTATTAACAAGAAAAGCGTTATTTTTAACAATCCGGTAGAATGGAACGCCTGGCAGCGTCAGAACATGTTGGTCTGTTTACAGGATGAGAACTATCAGATTCGTGTCCGGGTCAGAGACTTACAGGTGGCGGATAAATATTCCGGCGCCTATCGCAGCTGCGGTTACGGAGAAATGACAGTCAATCAGGAAGGACTGCATTTTTATGGCATGATAGACGGACAGGCGGCTGAATTGTCTTTTTCCTGCGAAATGCTGCCGTCCATTTCCACTGAATTCAAAGATGACTTTGAAATTTGTGATACAACTAATGCCTGGTGGTTTTTTCTGGCCGAAGAGCAGCAAACTGTCCGGATCGAGGCGGCTATATCGCTGCTGTATGAACAGCAACAAGCCCGGAGCCGGGCAGAATGGCAGGTTCCGTCTGACGTCCGGCAGGAAACAATGCTGGCTGTGGCGCAATAATGATAGCTATGCTTATGGACAAGCTGATTCCAGCGATGAGATTTTGCACAATCTGCCATCAAATAGTCATCTATTCGTTTTTTTCATTGCCCTGATCTTCGGGCAACGGTTTGGTTGCTGCCGGTTTCAGGCCGGGAAGATAACCGGCTGATGGGATGTCAGCACGAACCAAAATCTCTTCCTGCCACATTTGATAGCCATAGGCCAAAACACCGGCGAAGGTAACAATTAACACATTTAGGAAGGGGGTAATACCGACCTCGGAAAAAAGACCTCTGCCGCCTAGAACATAGACATGAATTAGGTAAATGAATCCAAAATTTAACGCTGTATCGATTGCAAGATATTGCCAAAACCGACCGTACAAAAAAGAGAACAACCATATCGTGGTGACCATATTTAGCCCAAAAATGATATAAGAAGATGTACGAAGCGGATAGACGGCTGGTTCATAGATAAACCAGCCCAGATTTTCTCCCAACTCTACGGATAATACACTAATAAGCGAGGAGAATAAAGCGACAGGCATCCAGCGCTTAATACCTCCTCTCGGCATGAAGAATAGGGTCAGCCAAGGTAAAAGCAGCGCGCTCCACAAAAGTACCTGATTACTCATGATGCAGCCCCCCGATTTTTCAGTATGTTACTATTATTTTTACAGGTGCTCCCTTTTTATACAAAACATCTTGGAATTTAGTTTGAAACAAACCAGAAGACGGAAATTGTTGACAGGGCTAATTTTCCTGTGATATTATTTAATCATTGTATTTCCCAAAGATTGTACCTGCCGGATATTATCGATACCATCGGCAGCTAAGTACAGAATAGCCGGAAAGGAGGACTAGCAATGTATCATTTATATGACTATGAGTCTAAACACAATCAAGAAATATTTGCATCAGAAAACTCAATGGGGAACATTGGCATACATTGGCTTAATCCTCTGTCGAAACGGTGTCAGGAGAGATAGTGTTTTGTTAACTATTTATCTTGCATAGTTGTCAGAGCGGTTAGGCCCAATAAAGCTTAACCGCTTTTATATTTTTTCCCCGGGATGCTGGAAAGACTGATCGATCTGTTGAATCCAGCCTGCCGCAAGGAAGGCCTGAGCCTTTCTTCCGGCTTCCTCGGGATAATGGATATGGTTATAAAAGGTGGTTAAGTCCGTTCAGCCGGATTTAGCCGCCTTTTTATTTGTGCGCTATATGGCAGAAGTAGAGCCTGTTTTTACGGTAAAAGGCTGACAAGCGTCTTTCCTAAGAATAAAAAACTAATCCTGAAAAGAGAAGCTTATATGCCAAAAAACTGTTGATTATCGGCGGACAAGTGGTGTACGGGTTGATAATTGAAGAAAGTAAAGATAGTTAGAGAGGTTTGTCTTATGGACTATATTAAATTAAGCAAAACCATGTCCTATGCCTTGCGGCATGCACCGTGGGAATATGAGCTGGAGATGGATGAAGGCGGCTGGGTTTCAATTATTCAACTGCTGCATTCCCTGCAGGAAGAGCAGAAATGGTCGGATGTCAAAGCCGAGAATATCTATTATGTGGCCAAAACCTCGGATAAGGGCCGCTTCGAAATAGCGGACAGCAAAATCAGAGCGCTGTATGGGCACTCCATTCCCCTCAGGATCATAAAGGCCCCCGGCGAACCGCCGCAATTACTCTATCACGGCACCTCTAGACAGGAGGCTGACGCGATTATGGCCAATGGCCTTGAGCCGCGGGGCAGGCAGTATGTGCACATGGCGGTTGATCCCAAGATGGCCTTACAGGTGGGCAAACGCCGCGATAATAAGCCGGTATTGCTTACCATTAAAGCCCGGGAAGCCCGGCAGGACGGAGTAGCCTTCTATAAGGGAAACGACCTGGTATGGCTGGCGGAATTTGTTGTGGCAAAGTATATCGATATTGAGGAAAAAAATTAAAGCGTAGTGAGACTCATGCCTGGAAATCAAGCCTATATGTAAAACAGGAATGGGCAAAACGAATTTTAAATGGTGATAGCATGACGGGTATTGAATGCTTTAACAAAGCGGAAGAAGCTATGCGTGAATATGATCGGTGTTACGAAGAGGCATACCTTATAACGGCCCTGGATTTTTATAGCCAAGCCATCGAGAGAGATGCTGTTTATGGTGACGCCTACCGTAAACGAGCTCTGGTTTATGGCTTACTGGAAGAGTACGACAGAAAGACTGATGATTTGAACAAGGCGATTCAAATTCTCGAAAACGCATTGGAACAAGGCCAGGCCGAGCAGGAACTGCTTTTTAACTTGGCTATGACCTATCGCGATAATCATGCGTTAGAGCATTCTGTCGAACAAGCCTGGTATTATTTCAATGAAGTTCTAAAAATGAATCCTGGTCATGCACAAGCCATGTTCGAACTGGCTAATATTCTAAAATATGAAAAACGTGATTATGCGGCGGCGGTCGCATATTTTAGCGATGCCATTCAATCTAATATGGACAATGTCAATTTTTATTTGGAACGTGGAGAATGTTTTGAGAGTTTGAAACGGTATCATCAAGCACTGGGTGATTATGACAAAGGGATTTCTCTTAAACCACAGGACTGGCGATTTTATAATCGGCGGGGCGAACTATATATACAACTTAAACAATGGTCGGAAGCCCGTGATGATTATATAAAATTCAGGAATTTTTATCCTTACGCTCAGCATACTCCAGTGATGGCACTGCAAAAGGAAGTTATCGGCGGACCTTGTATTGAGTTTTATTTTGCGGAGAATACCGATCAGCATAAACCGTGGCATCCGGATTCCTGGTATATAGAAGATTGTATTTTTATGGAAGTTCATAAATGTTTTGCTCAGCCTTTTCCGACATTTAGTATCTATGGAAACTTTGAATATTCCATACAGGATATGAGGCAGGTGCTGGATGGATTGATCGACAGTTTAGCTGCTTTAAACTTGGTTTGCAGTTATGCTGATTTTTTCAGCCATGTAGTAGAAACCTGGTTTGTAGCAACTCTGATCAGGGATTTTGCCGATTTTGAAGTTCACTGGATGGAATGGCTGGAGCAATTGAAACGTATCCATATTGAACTTATTTCACACATGTGCGATGCGCTTGCATGCGGTAAGAGACTTTATTTATTTGGAGTCTAATTATAATTTTAAGGCGGCGGATTGAAGACGAAAGTAGTTCAGGGGGCTATGGCATGGACAAAACCTTTGAAGAGGATGACAATATGAAAAACAGAACCTATATACCGCGTGAAAAGCCTTCCCCCTTTGAGTGCCCTAAGGAATTTTGCTTTTTTTGGTGTGAAAAAAATTCTTCTTTTGCACCGGGATTATATACCAATTTGGAGGAAGCGATGCAAGCAGCCAAAATAGTCCATGAATCCTTTTGCAGCTGCAGCTTTGGAATTTGTCTCAGAAATCCGTTAAGGCAAGGAGAGAGGGACAGGTACGAACCGCATGAGCCCAACTTAGACGCCGCAGGGCTGCCACATTTTTATTTTATAAGTAATCCGGCGCGGTTGAATCAAAGAAAAAAGAAGTTATATCAGCAATATTTTAAGGACAAGGAGAAACAATAAGTTTTTTTGCTAAGACTGAACAGCATGGATATGCAGGGGGTTTTGATGATGGAAGCGGTTATTTTTATCGGTATTCAAGCTGCGGGTAAAAGTACTTTTTATCAGGAAAATTTTTTTAAAACCCATATTAGAATTAACCTGGATATGCTGAAAACCCGGCATCGGGAAAGCATCTTACTGGATGCCTGCATTCGCGGTAAACAGCCTTTTGTCGTGGATAATACCAATCCGACTGTTGAAGACCGTAAAAGATACATAACCATAGTTAAAAACGCCGGGTTTACAGTGACAGGCTATTATTTTCACTCTTGCATTCAGGAATCGATCCGGCGGAATGAAAGCAGAACCGGCAGGGAGGCTGTTCCCGTGCCGGGCATCAAAAGCACGTATGCTAAGCTGCAACTGCCCAGGCAGGAGGAAGGCTTTGACGCCCTGTATTTTGTCAGAACGGGTCATGATAGCAGTAATCATAATAAAATATTCATAGTACAGGAGTGGAAGCATGAAATTCAGTGACTTTGACATAAAAATGAGGGTATATGAGACGGCCCATGATTATTGCGTGATTCCTGGCGTTTACATGGCAGCGCGCATAGATGGCCGCTCATTTACCAGATTGACCAAAGAAGTTTATCAATTTGAAAGCCCATATGATATTCGGTTTAGAGATTATATGGTGGCTACGGTTGAACATCTGATGCAATGCGGGTTTCGGGTCATTTACGGCTATACCCAGAGTGATGAGATTTCACTCCTTTTCCACCTGGATGAAACCGCCTTTGGGCGAAAAACGCGTAAATTCAACTCTATTCTGGCCGGGGAAGCAAGCGCGAAATTTTCTTTGCTGCTGGGCGGTGCTGCCTCTTTTGACTGCAGGATATCCGTACTGCCCAATAAAGAACTGGTGGTAAATTATTTCCGCTGGCGCTATGAGGATGCTTGCCGCAATGCGCTGAATGCTCACTGCTATTGGCTGTTAAGGCGTAACGGCAAAACCGTGGCGGAAGCGAACAGCTTGTTATTAGGCATGGGTGTAAAAGATAAAAACGAGCTTCTCTATCAATACGGTATGAACTTTAACGATGTTCCTTCATGGCAAAAGAGCGGCATCGGCCTATACTGGGAGCAATATGAGAAAGTCTGTGAAAATGTAATAACAGGGCAAACGACAGTTCCAAGAAGGCGGATCAAAGTGGATGACGATTTGCCGCTGAAGGATCAATATAACCTGTTTATCGCGAACCTGCTTGATAACGGCGGCTCAGCAGCGTACTAAACATCAGAATGAGCGATACTTTTCAAGTATTTTACTGCCCTAAAGATGCAAAACGCTATGACTTTCTAATCAATCGTCATGGCCGGGAAAGAAGATGATAAACATGCTAATAAAGTATCCTAGAACCCCCCATATCGAAGGCTCCCGCTGTCAGCCGGGGGATGAAGACCTGGAGAGCGTGCCGTTCAGCCGGATTGCCAACCGGTTTCTGGTGGTCGAGGAAAAGGTCGATGGCGCCAACAGCGGCATAAGCTTTAGCCCGGAAGGCGAGCTGAGGCTGCAAAGCCGGGGGCATTATTTAACCGGCGGGGGCCGGGAGAAACATTTCAATTTGCTCAAAACATGGGCCAATGCCCATCAAGCCGACTTTTGGGACATCCTTGGCGGCCGCTATATCCTGTACGGCGAATGGCTGTATGCCAAGCACACTGTTTTTTATGACCAGCTGCCGCATTATTTCATGGAGTTTGACATCTATGACAAAGCGGAACAGCAGTTTCTCAGCACCGTCAGACGGCGCAGCCTGCTGCAAAATCACCCTTTTATTACGCCGGTGCTGGTTTTATTTGAAGGCCGGCTGCAGCAGCACAAAGCGCTGGCCGGACTGCTGGGGCCGTCGCGTTTTATCTCCGCGGCAGCCGGGGATAAACTGCGGGGAATATGTGACGGCAAAAAACTGGACGCTGCCCGGGTGCTGCGGGAGACGGACATGGGGCCGCTGATGGAAGGGCTGTATATTAAAGTGGAAGAAGCGGGCGTGGTCAAGGAACGTTACAAATATGTGCGAGCCAGCTTTCTGACCAGCATCCTCAACGCCGAAAGCCACTGGCTGGACCGGCCGGTTATTTCCAATCTGCTCCGGGACGGAACGGATCTGTTTTCAGCCGGACAGGGGTGACAGGACATGCAAAATTTTTATGATCCCTGGGTCTTTCCCCATTGTCCCGGCGCGCCTGACTGGGAGCTTGACTGGGACGGGCTGTGCGGCCGTTTTGCCTGGCTCAGGGAGCTGCAGGGCATTGTACAGGACCCGGTATTTCACGCGGAAGGCGATGTGCTGACCCATACCCGGCTGGTATGCGAGGCGCTCATGCAGATGGCGGAATGGCGGCAGATGACTGAGCCCGTCCGAAATATGCTGTTGGCGGCGGCATTGCTGCATGACGTGGCCAAGCCTTTTTGCACCAGGGTCGATCATGGCCGGATTACTTCCGGGGGACATGCCCTGCTGGGAGAGTTCCTAACCAGAGAGATACTGTATAAGGAAACCGGGTTAACAACGCCGGTTCCCTTTGCCTGCCGGGAAGAGATCGCCAAGCTGGTGCGCTTTCACGGCCTGCCGTTATTCTTTCTGGAAAAGGAGGACCCGGTCCGCGCGGTCCTGGAAGCCAGTCAGATGGTAAGGCTGGACTGGCTGGCCCTGCTGGCGAAAGCCGACGTCCTGGGCCGGCGGTGCCCGGACCGGCAGGAATTGCTGGAACGAATCGAATTGTTTGCCGATTTTTGCCGGGAGCACGGCTGCTACCGGGAGCGCGGCAGGTTTGCCGATGCTTACAGCCGCTTCCTGTACTTTCAGAAGGAAAAGGCCGACCCGGCTTATCGGGCTTATGATGATACAAAATTTGAAGTGATTCTGATGTCCGGGCTGCCGGCGGCCGGCAAGGACACCTGGGTTGCGCGGCATTGCGCCGGCCTGCCGGTGGTCTCCCTGGACCGGCTGCGGCAGGAGCTTAAAATCGCTCCCGATGAGGAGCAGGGCCAGGTTGTCCAGGCAGCCAAGGAAAGGGCCAGGCAATTTTTGCGCGACCAGCGGCCTTTCGTCTGGAACGCGACGAATATTAGCAGAGCAACCCGCCGGCAGCTCATTGCCCTTTTTACCGCTTATGGCGCCAGGGTGAAAATAGTCTATCTGGAAGTGCCCTACGCGCTGCTGCTGCGGCGCAACCGGGAACGTTCCGCTCCGGTGCCGGAGAAAGCCATCCATCGGATGATCCACAAGCTGGAGGTGCCTGTCCTTACCGAAGCGCCTTCCGTACAGTGGATTGTTCCGTCCACATTGTAAGGAGTGAAACTATGCTGTTAACCATTACCTACACCCGGCAGCCGGCTGCCGATCTGGGCTATCTGCTGCACAAAAATCCCTCGCGGCCGCAGACTTTTGATCTCAGCCACGGGCAGGCCCATATCTTTTATCCCGAAGTCACCGATGAACGGTGCACGGTAGTCCTGCTGCTGGATATCGATCCCCTGGACCTGGCGCGCGGCAAAAGGGGTTCCGCGGCAGGCGGCCTGTTTGACTATGTCAATGACAGGCCCTATGTGGCCTCTTCCTTTTTAAGCGTTGCCATCGCCAAAGTATTCGGCACGGCCATGACCGGCAGATGCAAGGATCGGCCGGAACTGGCGGCGCAGGCCCTGCCGTTTCAGGCCGGAATCGTTATGCTGCCCTGTCGGGGCCAGACGGCGATGATCCGCCGGCTGTTTGAGCCGCTGGGCTATACTGTCGGGGCGGAAGACTATGAGCTGGACGAACAATTTCCCCAGTGGGGTAAAAGCCGATATTTTAATGTTACGCTGACCGCAGCAGTCAGGCTGCAGGACCTGCTGCGCCATCTCTATGTGCTGATTCCGGTGCTGGACAGCGACAAGCACTACTGGATCGGCGAGGCTGAAATCGATAAACTGCTGCGCCACGGCGAAGGCTGGCTGGCCGGCCATCCGGAACGGGAGCTCATAATCGGCAGATACCTGAAACGAAAAAGAAATCTGGTGGACCAGGCCTTGAACCGGTTGCTGCCCGATGTGTCGGCAGCAGAGGAAGAGGCCGGCCAACTGCCGGAGGAAGAAGCGGAAGACAAGCGGAGCCTGAATGAAGAGCGCCTGGGAACGGTGGTCGCCGCCCTTAAGAGCGCTCAGGCCAAACGCGTGCTTGACCTTGGCTGCGGTGAGGGGAAACTCCTGGCCCTGCTGCTGCGGGACAAAAGCTTTGAACAGCTTGCCGGCGTGGATGTTTCCTGCAGTGCGCTGGAGCGGGCCAAAAGCAGGCTGAAGCTCGAGCGGCTGTCGGACCTGCAGCGGCAGAGGATCACCCTTTTGCAGGGGTCTTTAACCTACCGTGATCAGCGTTTTGCCGGCTATGACGCGGCCACGCTGGTGGAGGTGATCGAGCATCTGGACCCTCACCGCTTAGCTGCCCTGGAGCAGGTCCTGTTTCGGTTTGCCAAGCCGCACACTGTGATTGTATCTACGCCAAATAAAGAATACAATGCTCGCTATGGCCTGACCGCATCCGACATGCGGCACCGGGATCACCGCTTTGAATGGACCCGCGGCGAATTCGCCGCCTGGGCGACACGGGTGGCGGAGTGTTACGGCTACAGCGTACGCTTTATGCCGGTCGGCGCAGCCGATCCGGAAGTTGGCAGTCCGACTCAGATGGGGGTGTTTACATTATGGAATTGATGCTGCCGGAATTGTCCCTGGTTTTGTTGATCGGCCCCTCGGGCTGCGGGAAATCGACGTTTGCCCGGCGGCATTTTAAGCCGACGGAAGTCATTTCATCCGACTTTTGCCGCGGCCTGGTTGCCGATGATGAAAATGACCAGGCGGTAAACAATCCGGCCTTTGAGGTGCTGCATTATATTGCCGGCAAGCGGCTGCAGCTGGGCAAACTGACGGTTGTTGACGCCACCAATGTGCAGGAAGCGGCCCGCAAGCCGCTGCTGCAGCTCGCCCGGGACCACCACTGCATTCCTGTGGCCATCGTATTGAATTTGCCGGAACGGGTCTGCCAGGACAGAAATAAAAGCCGGACCGACCGGCAGGTGGGCGATTACGTCATCAAAAACCATATCGCCCAGCTGCGGCGTTCCCTGCGCAATCTGCGCAAGGAAGGATTCCGGCAGGTCTATGTCCTGAATTCGCCGGAGGAAGTGGAACAGGTGCAGTGCCGGCGGCAGCCGCTCTGGAACAACCTGAAGCACGAGCACGGGCCCTTTGACATCATCGGCGATGTTCATGGCTGCTTTGCTGAACTAAAAATGCTGCTTGCCAATATGGGGTATATGGTTGAAGAGACCGTGGACGCGGCCGGGGAAAAGGATTTCCGGGCAGCCCACCCGGACGGGCGCAAGGCGATTTTTCTCGGCGACCTGGTTGACCGCGGCCCGCGGACTGCGGATACATTAAAGCTGGTGATGGCCATGGTGCGGGACGGCAATGCGCTGTGCGTGCCGGGGAACCATGACGTGAAGCTGCTGAAGAAGCTGAAGGGCGGCAATGTTCAGGTCACCCACGGCCTGGGCGAAACGCTGGCGCAACTGGAATCCGAAAGCCCTGCCTTTATTGCAAAGGTAAAATTGTTTATCGACGGGCTGATCAGTCATTATGTGCTGGACGACGGCAAATTGGTGGTAGCTCATGCCGGCATGAAAGAAAACCTGCAGGGCCGGGGGTCAGGCAAGGTGCGGGATTTCGCCCTTTATGGCGAAACCAGCGGCGAAACCGACAGTTACGGTCTGCCGGTGCGCTATGACTGGGCGGCCGATTACCGGGGCCGGGCCACGGTTGTGTACGGCCATACGCCCCAGGCGGCCGTTGCCGAACTGAACAATACCATCAATATCGATACCGGCTGCGTGTTTGGCGGCAAGCTTACCGCATACCGCTACCCGGAGAAAAGCTTCAGCGAGGTAAAGGCCCTGCAAACCTATTATGAACCGGCCAAGCCGTTCCTGCCGGAGGATGCGCAGGCGCCGCTCACGGAACCGCAGCGGGATCACAATATCCTGGATATTCAGGATGTCCTGGGCAAGCGCGTCATTGGCACCCGGCTGTACAGCAATATCATGGTGCGGGAGGAAAACGCCATGGCTGCCCTGGAAGTAATGAGCCGCTTTGCGGCCGATCCCCGCTGGCTGATCTATCTGCCGCCGACCATGTCGCCCACTGAGACCAGCCACGCGGAGGGGATGCTGGAGCATCCCGATGAAGCTTTCGCCTATTTCCGGGCCAGGGGTGTGGATCGGGTTGTCTGCGAGCAGAAACATATGGGCTCGCGGGCCGTGGTGATTGTCTGCAAAGACCAGGCGGCAGCGGCAGCCCGTTTCGGCGTGGCTGACGGTTCGGCTGGGATTTGCTATACCCGCACCGGACGGCATTTTTTTGACAACAGTGATTTGGAAGCCGCCTTCCTGGAAAGGCTGCGGCAAGTCCTCACCCGCTCCGGTTTCTGGCAGGATTTTACCACTGACTGGGTGTGCCTCGACTGTGAATTAATGCCCTGGTCGGCCAAGGCCCAGGCGCTGTTGACCGAACAGTACGCGGCCGTCGGCCGGGCGGGCAGAGTAGCCCTGGATGAAGCCGCAGCCCTGCTGCGGCAGGCTGCGGCGCATGAAAGGTTGCCCCGGGCTGTGGACAGGGAAGCCTCGGGGCAGAACGCGGATATTCGGGCTTTGCTGCAACGGTTTACGGAACGTTCCGCTATGATGCATCAGTACGTCGAGGCCTACCGGAGCTACTGCTGGCCGGTGGATTCGATCGAGGACCTGAGACTGGCTCCTTTCCACATCCTGGCAACGGAAGGCAAGGCGCATACCGATCAAAATCATCTTTGGCATATGAACGCCGTTGCGAAGTACTGCGCCGGGGAGGATGCGCTGTTCATGCCGACCAATCATATTGTGGTGGACGTTACCAAGGAGGAAGATACAGCCAGGGGCGTCGCCTGGTGGTCTGATCTGACTGCCGCCGGCGGGGAAGGCATGGTGGTAAAACCCTGTGATTTTATCGTGAAAAATGGACGGGAACTGCTGCAGCCGGCCGTGAAATGCCGCGGCCGGAAATATCTGCGCATCATTTACGGCCCGGAATACACCCTGGCTGAAAATCTGGAGCGCCTGCGCCAAAGAGGGCTGGGGAAGAAACGCAGCCTGGCCCTGAAGGAATTTGCTCTCGGCGTGGAGGCCCTGGAGCGGTTTGTCCGGCAGGAGCCTCTTCACCGAATCCATGAATGCGTGTTTGCCGTCTTGGCCTTGGAGAGCGAGCCGGTAGACCCGCGACTGTAATAAATGAAGGGAGGTAAAACTGCAAAAGGGGCATTGCATGCGCTTGGTAAAAGCGTTTTGCGATCCCCTTCATTTATTCCAATAAAACTGAAATGCGGACTTCGGAATAGAAAGGATCTTCGGCGGGCGCGATATCATCGAGGACTCTTTCGATATAGGCGTGTCCGGTGAATGTCAGTTTATGCGCATCCGCATAGTCCGCCAAGCGTTGCAAGGCTTGGCTTATCTGGAGCAGGTTCCCTTTATGATAGCCTACCAGGTAGCGTCCGCTGGGTTTATAAGCACAAGTCATCGATTGGGCCTGTTCTGCATCAACAGGGTAAAAACAATGCGTGATTTGGCAAAAGGAGTTTGGATTAAAATTTCTTTGCTGCAACTGCCTGGCGTCCACCATGTAGCCGTCAGGGTAACCAGTATAGCTGCGGGTATGATAGCAGTCGCGCATAAAATTGGTGAGCACTTTTAACGCTTTTTCTATCGGCAGATCGAAAATGGATTGACTGATGACGATTGCCTGCGCGACTTGTTCTAAAATCTCGATTTTGGCAGGATCGACTGTTGAGATCGCTTCCATGCTGCCGATTTTATTCTGTACCACTCTTTGCAGCCATCGCAGTTCATCCATTTCCTGCTCCAGCAGCTGATTTTGCTTGTAAAGAAATGCCAGCTGGTTTTGCGGGGTGTAATGTTTCGCCAATTGGGCTTTAATCTCTTCCAGCGGTACACGGAGTTTGCGCAGCAGCTGAATCGCATCAAATAATATCATTTGACTTAATGTATAGTACCGATAGCCGTTTTCTTTTACCACGGCCGGTTTAAATAAATCAATGCTGTCATAATACATCAGGGTTCGCTTGTTAATGCCGTACATAGCGGCAAATTGGCTGGTAGTAAGCTGTTTTTGCAAAAACTCGTTCATCCGTGCGCCCTCTCCTCTTGACTATTCAGTTACTGTATACTTTATAATAAACCAATAGGGCAAAAATGGTCAATTATGAGAGGCAAATAGATGACGGCCACAAAACAGGGAGGTTGAAAAACCGTGTTTTCAGTAAAGATGATCAAGGGCTGCCGGGCAGGATTGAGTGCAGCTGTGACAATTTTAATCCTGGCCGGCTGCGGCGGCCCGCAAGAGGCGGCGCAGGAAAGAGCAGTGCCGGTCAAAGCCGTAAAGATTATTCAGCAGGATGTACAGATCGCCAATGAATATGCCGGCCAAATACAGGCGAAAACCGAAGTGAAAATTCAGGCCCGCGTGTCAGGCCATATTATGGAAAAAATGGTCGCCGGCGGTGATATGGTAAAGGCAGGGCAGCCATTGTTCCGCATCGACAGCCTTCAATATGAAAGCAGCTTGCTTTCCGCTCAAGCGCAGCTGGCGCAGGCCGAGGCCAATTGGGAAAACTCGCGTCTTGATACAGAGCGGTATGAAAATCTGCTGCAGCAGGCGGCGATCCCCGAACAGCGCCTGACTACCCAGAAAGCGGCTGAGCGGCAGAATGAAGCTGTTGTGGCTTCTTACCGCGCGCTGGTCAAAAAGGCGCAGGATGATGTCGATAGCACCCTGGTCATTTCGCCAATAGACGGGCGCATCGACGTAGATGATGTCGGCGTGGGAACCTTTGTACAGGCAGGCAGTACCACGCTGGTCACAGTGGGGTCTCAGGACCCGGTGTTTGTCCAATTTAATATGAGCGAAAATGAATACCTTAACCTGCGGCAGGTTTCGCCGGACAACATTGCCGACGGCGGCTGGGGCGAGGGCGTGACGATTACCTTAAGCAACGGCGCGGCCTATCCGCTGAGCGGCAAAGTAACGCAGGTGGACAGGGGGCTGGCCAATAACAGCGGCACCCTGACGTTAAAAGCCACCCTTGCCAATCCGGAGGGGATTTTAATTCCGGGCATGTTCGCCAGAGTTAAAATTGCCGGCGCGCCGATCAGAAACGCCATACTGGTTCCCCAACGGGCCGTGCAGCAGATCCTGGACAAATCGCTGGTCATGGTGGTCAATGCCGGCAATCAGGCTGAGCCGCGGCCGGTAACGCTGGGGGAAAAGGTGGGCGGTTTCTGGCTGGTCAAGGAAGGATTGACAGCGGACGACACAGTTGTTGTGGAAGGATTGACCAAGGTCCGGGAAGGAGCGGCGCTTGACGTAACCGTTGTGACGCCGGCGGAGTTGGAGTTATCAATTAACTCCTAGGAGGTGTAAATAATTATGGCCAGTTTTTTTATCGACCGGCCCATTTTCGCCATCGTCATTTCCATTATGATTGTAGTGGCGGGAACGATTGCCGGCTTGAATCTTCCCATTGCCCAATACCCGCAAATCCAGCCGCCCACCGTATCGGTATCGACGATGTATACCGGGGCCAACGCCGAGGTGGTCAACCAGACGGTAGCCCAGGTTCTGGAGGAACAGATCAACGGCGTACAGGGCATGAACTATATGAGCTCCAATTCCGACGACTCGGGCACCTATAGCCTGGAAGTCGTTTTTGATCTGGGGGTCGACGGGGATATTGCCGCCGTAAAGGTGCAAAACAGTGTGGCCCAGGCCAACTCCTCTTTGCCGGCAGAGGTAACCGCAGCCGGCATTACTACCAGAAAAGCCTCTTCCGACATGGCTATGCTGGTGAGCTTCTATTCACCCAAGGGCACCTATGACAATACCTTTTTAACGAATTATTTCAATGTTTATTTGAAGGATGCGATTAAGCGGGTTAACGGTGTCGGCGACGTGATGGTTTTAGGGTCGGATTTTTCCCGGCGTATCTGGATCAATCCGGACCGCATGGCGGAACTGGGATTAACGGTTACCGATGTGATTGCCGCCGTCAGGGAACAGAACGTGCAGGCGCCGGCTGGCACCATTGGCGCCATGCCCGTACCCCGGGGCCAGGAGTTTCAATATACTGCGAAAGTGCGGGGGCGCCTGGAAAGTATCGCCGATTTTGAAAATATCATCGTCAAGGCCCAGCCGAATGGCGCTTTTATTTATCTGAAAGATATCGCGCGCATCGAAAACGCCGGCAAGGAGTTGAATATTTCTTCAAAGCAGGATGGGGCCAATGCAGCCGCGATAGGCATTCAACTTACCAGTGACGCTAACGCAATGGATACCATTGCCGGAATAAAGCAGGCAGTGGCCGCGGCAGCGGCGGATTTTCCGCCGGATATGAAATACCGGGCGGTTTTTGATAATACGGACTATATTTCGGAATCCATGGCCGAGGTGGTTAAAACCTTCCTGGAAGCCATGGCTCTGGTTATGATCATCGTGTTTCTCTTTCTGCAAAGCTGGCGGGCCACGCTCATTCCGATGCTGGCTGTGCCCGTGTCATTAATCGGCACATTGGGCGCCTTTATGATTCTCGGCTTTTCAATCAATACCCTGACCCTGTTCGCCATGGTACTGGCTATCGGCCTGGTAGTCGATGATGCCATCGTGGTGATTGAAGCGGTCGAGCATCATATCCGCTATAGCAGGCTGACCCCGCTGGAGGCCACACGACGGGCCATGGACGAAGTGTCGGGACCGGTTATCGCCATTGCCTTCGTACTGGCCGCCGTATTTGTCCCGGTTGCTTTTATCGGCGGCATGGTGGGCGTACTCTATCGCCAGTTCGCCCTGACGATTGCGGTGTCGATGGCTTTATCAGCCCTCGTCGCCCTGTCGCTGACGCCGGCGCTGTGCGCCCTGCTGCTAAAGCCTCATGAACCCCAGGCGAAGGCCGGTGTTGCGGGTAGGTTTTTCGACCGGTTTAACGACTGGTTTGAACGAACCACCAGCGCGTACCGTGAAACGGTGAAAGCATTCATTGCCAAGGCAAAGTACGGTTGCATTTTCTTGCTGGTCATTCTGGTGGGAACGGTGTACTTATACAAAATTGTTCCCACCACGTTTGTGCCGGATGAAGACCAGGGGTTTTTTGCGGCGGTAGTCAACCTGCCGGAAGGGGCGAGCCTGAACAGGACCCAGGCGGTCGCCGACCGGTTGGCGGCGGAGATCAGGCAGCTTTCCGGCGTCAATCAGGTCATTGCGATCACCGGCTTTGATATATTGTCAAACGGGGCCAAATCCAATGCGGCCACCCTGTTTTCAGGGCTGGAACCCTGGAGCCGGCGCCAGGACCCTGCCGCCCAGATCGATTCTCTCGTCGGCCAGGCGATGGGCAAGGGGGACCTGTTTCCGGAAGCCTCGGTTATGGCCTTTAACATTCCTGCTTTGCCCGGTCTCGGCATGGTCGGCGGATTTACCATGGTACTGCAGGATATGTCGGGCCATAGCAAAGCGGAACTGGATGCAGCCATCCAGCAATTTGTCCTTGCGGCCAATCAACTGCCGGAAGTGACTGCGGTATATACTACGTACAGAAGTGATTCTCCCGGATATGAATTCGAAGTGGACCGGGAAAAGGTAAAAAATCTTGGCATTGCGCTGGATGATGTATTCACGGCGCTGCAAGTCAATTTCGGCGGGATGCAGGTGAACGATTTCAACATGTTTAACCGCAGCTATAAAGTGGTTATGCAGGCCGATACGATGTTCCGCAATGAAGCCGACATGACCCGGTTTATCTATGTCCGGTCCTCAAATGGCGCCATGATCCCGCTGGATACCCTGCTAAAACCGAAACTGACTACCGGGCCGTCTATTATTTCCCGGTTCAATGCCGCCCGCAGCATTCAGATCAACGGTTCCGTAAGGGAAGGCTATAGCTCGGGCCAAGCCCTGACGGCCATGGAAAAACTGGCGAAAGAGACACTGCCTGCCGGGTTTAACGTGGAATGGACCGGGCAAAGCCGGGAAGAAAAGAAGGCTGGCAGCACAACCATGCAGATTCTGGCGCTGGCCCTGGTATTTGTCTTTTTATGCCTGGCGGCGCTGTATGAAAGCTGGAGTGTTCCCTATGCTGTCATGCTTTCGGTACCGGCCGGCATTTTCGGGGCCTTATTGTCGCAATATGTGATGAATCTGCAAAACAGTGTCTATATGCAGATTGGGATCATCATGCTCATCGGCTTAGCCGCCAAGAATGGCATTCTGATTGTCGAATTTGCCAAAGTCAGGGTGGATAAGGGCATGGGACCGGTGCAAGCGGCAGTTGAAGCTGCAGCTTTGCGGCTCCGACCGATTCTGATGACCTCATTTGCCTTCATTATTGGATGCCTGCCGCTGACCATGGCTAGCGGCGCCGGCGCCGCCGCCAGGAAAGCGATGGGTACTGCGGTTGTAGGTGGAATGACGGTTGCCACCGCTTTCGGCATTTTCCTCATCCCTCTGTTATTTGTGGTGGTGGAATGGATTTCGGCTCAATTGCACGGGAAGAAAAAACCGCCGGTAAACTACTCCGGCTGATTGGTTATTTCCACTCTTGCGATTTGCCGAATTTACGGTTATCATTGGTCTAGATGAGGTGGTGAGAAAAATGGCAATAAAAAATTTTGAGGCAATTATTAAGACAGCTAAAGCGCGAGGCTCTAAGACGATTGCCGTGGCTGTGGCGCAAGACCTGGACGTGCTGCTGGCAGTGAAGAACGCGGCTGATCTGGGCATTGCCAGCGCCATACTGGTGGGCAAGGCGGCGGACATCCGGCGTATTGCGGCGGAAAACCAGATCTCACTGGACGCTTTCCAGATCATTGATGAGCCGGACAATGTGCAGGCCTGCAGAACGGCGGTTCAGTTTGTCTCCCAGGGCAAGGCTCAGGTGGTTATGAAAGGGCTGATTGATACTGCAGTTTTGCTGAAAGCAGTGCTGGATAAAGAAATCGGCCTGCGGACGGCGAATGTATTGTCCCATGTGGCTGTGGCCGAGCTGGAAGGGTATGCCCGGTTGTTCTACGTTACTGATGCGGCCATGAACATTGCGCCGACTTTAGCCGAAAAGAAGCAGATTATTGAAAACGCGGTTCAAGTCGCCAATGCCTTGGGGAATGACCAACCTAAAGTGGCCTGTGTTTGCGCAGTAGAAAAAGTGAATCTCAAAATGCCGGCGACGCTGGATGCCGAGGAACTGGTGAAACTGAATCAGGCAGGCGAATTGAAAGGCTGCCTGGTGGCAGGACCTCTGGCTCTGGATAACGCTGTATCGCCTGAGGCCGCCAAGCACAAAGGCATTGTCAACCCCGTGGCAGGCCATGCGGATATCCTTATGGTTCCCTTTATTGAATCCGGCAACGCCCTTTATAAATCCATCGTATTTTTCGCCAGAGGCAAGATCGCCGGCATCGTCGTCGGCGCTAAAGCCCCTATTGTTCTAACCTCAAGGGCGGACTCGGACATTACCAAACTGCACTCCATAGCCATTGGAATTTTAATGGCTGATAAGCGCTAATTGACGCATTTTAAATCGGGGCGGCTTCAGTTTTCCGGATGGGAAATCTCGCCGGAAGACAACCCGGATCATATAAGGCTGTGAAGGAGCAAAGGGATGGATAACAGGGAAGAATATCCGAAGCATCGGGAAGACGCTGATTTTTCACCGGATAGGTATCGGCTGGGCCAGGAAGATTGCGGAGTAGCCCTTGACATTGGCGCTACCAACGTAGGATTATCCATTTTTCGTATGCGGGATGGGCAGAGGCTCGTCGAGCGGCAGTTCAGCAATCCCCAGCAGGAACATGGAGCAGATATGATCGCCCGACTGGTTAAAGCTTCTAATCCGGTAGTGGCGGCTGATTTGCAGGGTAAGCTGATTGAAGGGATCGAGCAATGCCTCCAGGAAGCACTCCAGGCAAGCGGCATTGGCCGCACTGAGATTGCCGGCGTCGGGGTTGTAGGAAATACTGCTATGCTGGCGCTTCTTTACAATACGGGACAAAGACGGTTTTTGGACCCGGATTCCTGGCAGGAACCCTGGGCGTTTCAGGCTGCCGGCAAGACAGGCCTTGTCACTGTTTTACGGCAGTTTTGCCCGGTGGCCGGTATAGAAATCATTGAACCGCTGATGGGCTTTACGGGATCAGGCCTTTTGGCCGGGATGGTGGCTGCCCGGATGCCGGAGCAGGCGCCGGGAACGCTTCTAATAGACTTCGGCGCCAATACTGAGATTGCCCTATGGGATGGCACGACCGCATGGGTCACTTCCGTTGCCGGCGGTCCGGCTTTTGAAGGGTACGGACTGAGCTGCGGCTCGGCGCCTCTGCCAGGGGCTATTTTCCGGGCCAGACGGTCTGAATCCTCTCAAGGGCTGTTTGAGTTTGAGACATTGGAAGGAAAAAGCCCGATGGGGATTTGCGGCTCAGGGTATGTCGATATATTGCGGCTGCTTTTGGAGTCGAACCGTTTGGACAATCTGGGACGGCTGCAGGGTGAACCGGCGGCAGATGAAAAAATAGAACTCCAGGCAGAGCCCTTCATCTGGATCACCAAGCAGGATATTGATACCCTACAGCGGGCCAAGGCGGCCGTAGAGGCAGGACTGAGAAATCTCTTGCACCAGGCGGAAATGTGGCTGCCGGATATCCGGCGAATTTATGTGGCCGGTCATTTTGGCCGTTTGTTAGATGTGGCCAGTGCTCAGAAAATCGGCTTGCTCCCGGGCGTAGACGCGGCAGGAATCGAACTGTGCGGCAATATAGCCCTAAAAGGCTGTGAGGACATTTTGCGCAGCCGCAGGGCCGGTGAGATGCTGGATCAACTGAGACAAGCTGTCAAGTATGGCAATCTGGCCTTTGATACGGCAGTTGAAACGGATTTTTTTGCCAGTGTATATCTGAGACCATTTGAGTGACAGAGACGATTTGAGTATGTCGGGGCCGCTTGTTCCAAGACGAGGAACTGGCTTGGCCCTTGTTTCTTTATACCGAAATAGGTCACTGCCTGTTGTACAATGTCTGGAATCCCATTCCTACAGAACTTAATAAAAAATTTTTTAAAAAATGAACAGAAGTAGGAATTTCCAATTTGAGCGCGAAGATATATTATAATGAGAAACTTTTCACATATATATAAGAAAGAAGGGATTTTGCAGGTGAAGGCCGTTAATTATTCACTGATAACGGCTAAACCGGATATTTCAAGAAAACAGACGAAATTTTCTGATTAAACATGATAATCAGAAAAAGATATTCACTATTTTTACATATTTGTATTGATGTAATGATGTATATACATATATACTTATTTTAAGTATATTATGAAGGCAAAGAGAAAAAAGAAGGTGAAAGGAGTCGAGAGATATGCCGGCGCAGTTATTGGATGGGGTCAAGATTGCGGCGAGACTGACCGAGACTGTAAAAAAGGAGGTTGAGACATTTCAGGCAAAGCATGGCGTCAGGCCCGGTCTGACCGTCATCATTGTGGGTGAAGATCCGGCGTCGAAAGTATACGTAAACCGTAAACACAAAGCCTGTGCTGAACTGGGAATTGCCTCCGAAGTGGTCCGTCTGCCTGCAGACATAGCCGAGGCGCAGCTTCTGCAAGAAATTGACCGGCTGAACGGAGATCCGAAGGTCAACGGCATCTTGGTGCAGCTTCCCGTACCCAAACATATTAATGCGGAAAAGGTTCTGGAGCAAATCTCCCCGAAAAAAGATGTGGATGGCTTCCATCCGGTGAATGTGGGCAATCTGACTGTCGGCAAGGAATGGTTGGTCCCCTGTACACCTTATGGGATCGTAAAAATGCTGGAGATCAGCGGTATCTCCATCGAAGGTAAACAAGCGGTCGTCCTGGGCCGCAGCAATATTGTCGGCAAGCCTATGGCTATGCTGCTATTGTCCCGCAATGCTACAGTCACTGTTTGTCACTCCAAAACCCAGGATCTGGCCAGCGTGACCCGGCAAGGGGATATTTTCGTGGCTGCTGTCGGCAAACCGGAATTTGTCACCAAAGACATGGTTAAACCTGGCGCCGCAGTGATCGATGTGGGCATTAACCGGGTAGGCGATAAACTGGTAGGAGACGTAAAATTTGATGAAGTCAAAGAGGTGGCCGGCTATATTACTCCTGTGCCCGGCGGCGTAGGGCCTCTGACCATTGCCATGCTGCTGCATAATACAGTGAAAGCCGCCCAATTGCAGCTGGGAGACCGTTGAAAAAAGCCCATCTGCGGCGTCACTCCTGCGATCCTTCGCTCCGACGTACCTCCAGTACGCCTCCGCTGCGGTTCTCGTCGTTCCTTGCATCTGGGCCTTTTTGAACGGTCTCGGGTGCGAGGCGGTGGCAGATGGAGTATTTCTTATTGAAACATCTCCAGAATATACAAAAACACGAGGAGGCCTAGATTTATGGTATGGAACCCTACGGTAATGAAGGACTGGCAGATTGCGGAAGAGGCGGAAAAGAATCTGCCGACCCCGGAAGAATACCAGGAAATGCTGGGTTTGCAAAAGGATGAGCTCATCCCCCACGGCAAGACGCCGAAAGTGGATTTTCTGAAGGTCATTGATCGTCTGAAAGACAAACCCAATGGAAAATATATCGAGGTCACCGCCATTACTCCCACTCCGCTGGGAGAAGGCAAATCCACCACCTCCTTAGGCATCATGGAAGGTCTGGGCAAGCGCGGCGCCAATGTAGGCGGCGCCCTCAGGCAGCCTTCCGGCGGGCCGACTATGAACGTTAAAGGTACGGCCGCTGGCGGCGGCAATGCATTGTTAATCCCGATGACCGAGTTTTCTCTGGGACTGACCGGAGATATCAATGATATTATGAACTCCCATAACCTGATGATGGTTGCCCTGAATGCCAGAATGCAGCATGAAGCCAATTACACTGACGCCGAGCTGGCCAAACGGGGCCTGAAGCGGCTGGATATTGACCCGAAAAAAGTTGAAATGGGCTGGGTCATTGATTTTTGCGCCCAGGGCCTGCGCAACATCACCATCGGCCTTGGCGGCAAAAACGACGGTTTTTTGATGCAATCCAAGTTTGGTATTGCCGTGTCCTCCGAGTTGATGGCCATCCTGGCTGTGGCTAAAGACCTGGCGGATATGCGGGAGCGGGTTAAGCACATCGTAGTGGCTTATGATAAACAGGGCAAGCCGGTTACCGCCGCTGACCTGGAAGTAGACGGTGCTGTCGCCGCCTGGATGCGCAATACCATCAATCCGAGCCTGTGCAGCACCGTGGAACGGCAGCCTTGCTTCGTTCACGCCGGGCCTTTTGCCAACATCGCCATCGGTCAGTCCTCAATTATTGCCGACCGCATCGGGTTGAAATGTTTTGATTATCATGTTACGGAATCCGGGTTTGCCGCGGATATCGGGTTTGAAAAATTCTGGAACGTAAAGTGCCGCCTGAGCGGATTGAAACCCAATGTTTCAGTATTGGTGGCTACAGTCCGCGCGCTGAAAATGCACGGCGGCGGACCCGCTGTAGTGCCGGGCCGTCCTCTGCCCGAAGAGTATACCAAGGAAAACCTGCAACTGCTGGAAAAGGGCTGCGAGAATATGGTCCATTTGATCAATGTGATCAAGAAGTCCGGTATCAAGCCGGTGGTTTGCATTAACTCCTTCTATACCGACACCAAGGCTGAACACGCCCTGGTCAAACGGATCGCCGAGCAGGCGGGTGCCAGAGCCGCTGTCTCCGAACACTGGCTAAAGGGCGGAGACGGCGCTTTAGACCTGGCTGATGCCGTTATGGATGCCTGTAGGGAAGAAGTTGATTTCAAATATCTGTATCCCCTGGAAATGCCGCTGCGGCAGCGGGTTGAGGTTATTGCCAAGGAAGTTTACGGCGCTGACGGCGTAGACTGGGAACCTCTGGCGGCGGAAAAAGCGAAAAAGTTCGAAGCCGATCCCAAGTATGCCGATTATTCGACCATGATGGTCAAAACCCACTTGTCCCTGTCCCACGAGCCATCCTGGAAAGGCATACCCAAGGGATGGCGGCTGCCCATCCGGGACGTCCTGGTCTATGGCGGCGCTAAGTTCCTTTGCCCCATGGCCGGCAGCATCAGCCTGATGCCGGGAACCGGTTCCGACCCAGCCTATCGCCGGATTGATGTGGATGTGAACAACGGGAAAGTCAGCGGTCTGTTTTAAGAAAACTTTCTAAAGAAGTGCTGGATCACCGAAAGCGGGGTGGCCTTGGCCTGGCCGCACAGCCGCCCTGCTTTGGGGGAACCCTATGTTTCATCCCCGGAGATGTTCCTACGCAAACCATGTATAGATGTATATACATCTATCTTCGTATATAATGAATCAGGAAAGGGGGGACATAGATGCAGCAGGTGACTTATTCGCTGCCGGATGCGGATAACCTGCGCCAGGCCTATCACGCGGCTTACGGAAAGGCTTGTGAAGCTTTCCGACGCTGGAATCCGCTGGATATGGCGGCTAGCAGTGGCAGCAGCTGGGATGACGGCAGCAGTAGTTTTTTAGTTCATTATATAAGTGAAAATTATAACGTACATTTTCCCTCCGGTGAGATTATCTCCGAGAGGGGTGGAGACCCGGTACCTATTACGGTAAAAATCGTCATCCTGCACTATTTGACTCGGGCCGGTGGGCAGCCTCTGGCTCACCGCTGGATCTCCTTTAAGGAAATTCCCTCGGCGGGTATGATTTATCTGGAGCCGTTTAACAAACGGGTTGTCAATTATCTGACCGGCGTTTTCGGGCGTCAGCCCCAACTCCTGACTCAGGCCGGGTTGTCCTTGGGCGGTATTGCGGTAGATTGCGGCGATTACGGCATCCGGTTCAATCTTTTGCCCCGATTGCCGGTCACTTACGCCCTGTGGGCCGGCGATGAAGAATTTCCGCCGCGGGCTACCGTGTTGTTTGATGCTACGGCTCCCTTTTATCTGCCCACCGAAGATTTGATCGTGGCGGCCGGGTATGGGGTGAGTCAGCTGGCGAAGACAGTAAAAAACGGCAAAAGCAGCAACCCCTCTGCGGCTACATAAGCCGGGATGATTTTTACAGGCAGCCGCTCGCCAAGAATAGACAGAACATAGAAAATATATTAAATATACAAAGAAGGGGGAAAAGTTATGAAAATTGCAGTGTCAGGCAAGGGCGGCGTAGGTAAGACCATGGTGGCGGCCAATCTGGCCAGAATGTTCGCTCAAAACGGCTACAAGGTCTATGCGGTGGATGCCGATCCGGACGCCAGTTTGGGTAGCGCCATCGGCCTGGCCGACGATGTATTGGCCCGGGTTAAACCCATGATCGAAATGCAGCAGGTCATTGCCGAGCGCAGCGGCGGCGGCGCCTTTTACACGCTGAATCCTCAGGTGGATGATATCCTTGATTCTTACAGCATACAGCTTGGCAATATCCGGTTTCTGCGCATGGGAGGCGTAAAACAAGGCGGCTCGGCTTGCTATTGCCGGGAAAATTCCTTTTTGCGCGCCATCGTGGATGCGCTTTTGCTGGGGCAGCAAGACGTAGTTGTCCTGGATATGGGCGCCGGTATCGAACATCTGACCCGGGGAACATCCCGGGGTGTCGATGTCATGCTGGTGGTGACTGAACCTACTAAGAACAGTGTGCAAACCGCCAAAGTTGTAAAAAATCTGGCCGATGACCTGGAGGTAAAAAAGATCCGGTTTATCGGCAACAAGATTCGCCAATCCAAAGAAGCCGCCTTTTTGCAGGATCAGTTTCCGTCAGGCGGGTTGATCGGCCTGTTGCCCTTTGACGAGTCGGTGCCGGAAGCGGCCATGGCCGGTCCGGTGGATGTACCTGACAGCAGCCGGCCCATCGGGGCTGAAATGCAGAGGATTTACCATTACATTCTCAGCGATTGTTGAGGACCGTTGAAAAAGGCCCATCTGCGTTGTCAGTCCTGCGGGAGCGCGTTCGACGTACCCTGCGAACGTACAGTCTCACGCGCTTCCTCGTCCTTCCTAGCATCTGGACCTTTTTGAACGGTCCCGGCTATAGGACGGAGATGGATTTGCAACGGTTGTTTAGATATATATCTAAAAAAATATATCTTAAAAAGACAGGGAGGTAGGAGAATGTCAGAATTTGAAAAAAGCACTGTAGACCCCGCCGCGCGGGAAATGCTGGGAAAAGCCAAGAAAATTGGCTATCTGACCACATTTGAGCGGGCCAAAGCCCAAGAACCTCGTTGCGCCTTCGGCAATACCGGAATTTGCTGCCGGATTTGCATGCAGGGGCCATGCCGGATTATTCCCAAAAAGCCGGGAGCCAATAAGGGGATCTGCGGGGCGGCGGATTATACGATTGTAGCCCGCAACACCGTGCGGCTTATTGCCGGCGGGGCGGCCGCCCACTCCGATCACGGACGGCACATTGCTACCACCGTACTGCACGTGGCCGAGGGCCATGCCAAGGACTATAAGATCAATGATACCGCCAAACTGATGAAAGTCGCGCAACGCATCGGGATTGCCACTGAAGGCAAACCGGTCAACGAGGTGGCGAAAGAAGTAGCCAGCGCCGCTTTGCTGGACTTCGGCCGTCTGGACAGTTCGCCTTGCACCTGGCTTGAGACTACTCTGACCGAAGGAAGAAGAAAAAAGTTTAAGGACACTACGATTATGACGTCCAGCATTAATGGCTCTATTGCCGAATTGCTGCACCAAACCCATATGGGGGTGGACAGCGATCCGGTTAATATCATTTTCAACGGTTTAAAAGTTGCCTTGGGAGACCTGGACGGCGAGTACCTGGCCACCGATCTTTCCGACGTCCTGTTCGGCACGCCTACTCCCACGGTATCGGAAGCCAACCTGGGCGTACTGGACCCCGAGATGGTCAATATCTGCGTTCACGGACATAATCCGCTGCTCAGCCAGATGGTGGTGGACGTGGCCCGTCAGATGCAGGATGAGGCCAAAGCCGTCGGCGCCAAGGGCATTAAGCTGTCCGGCATCTGCTGTACCGGCAATGAAGTGCTGATGCGGGCCGGCGTGGCTATCGCCACTAACTTTGCCACCCAGGAGCTGGCCATCATGACCGGCCTGGTTGATGCGGTAGTAGTGGATGTGCAGTGCATCATGCCCAGCCTGCGCAGCCTGGCCGAATGCTTCCACACCAAAATCATTACCACCATGCCCATCAGTAAGATTCCCGGCGCCTATCATTATGAGTTTGATGAGGAGCACGCCGCCGAGAGCGCTAAGGCGATTATCCGTCTGGCCATTGATACCTATAAACTGCGGGATGCCAAAAAGATTGAACGGCCGGACCTGAAAAACAAAGTCATAGCCGGGTTTAGCCTGGAAGCCATCCTGGATATTTTCTCTAAAATCAATCCGGATCGTCCCATCAGCGTATTAACCGACGCTATCAAGGCCGGTGAAATCAAGGGCGTAGCACTGTTTGCCGGCTGCAATAACCTGAAGGGCACCCATAACGAAAATCATCTGGAAATTGCCAAACAGATGGCGGCCAATGACGTATTCATGATTGCGACCGGCTGCGCCGGTCAGGCTTACGCCATGAACGGCCTCTTAACGCCTGAGGCGGTGGAAGCCTATGCCGGACCCGGGCTGAAAGCCTTTATCGGGCGGCTTAACGCCAAAGCGGATTTGACAACCGGACTGCCGCTGATTTTCCATATGGGTTCCTGCGTCGATAACTCCCGCACCGTGGCCCTGCTGACCATGATGGCCAATGAAATGGGCGTTGACACGCCACAAGTCCCCTTTGTGGCTTCGGCTCCCGAGCCCATGTCGGAAAAAGCCGTGGCCATTGGCTCCTGGTTCGTGGCTATGGGCATACCGGTGCACATCGGAGTCATCGCTCCGGTGACCGGCAGCGATCTGGTCCATGGGGTGGTGACTCAAATCGCCAAGGATGTGTTCGGCGGCCATTTCATCATGGAAACCGATCACCAAAAAGCCGGCGAGAAACTGCTGGCCGCACTGAATGAACGGAACTGGAAGCTGCGCATTCACAATGAGGCAGCGGCCAAGTATAGTCAAACAGAACAGGTTGTCTAGAAGACAAATTACGACAGTTGAAACTGGAGGGATGTAAATGTCTAGCGCATTGTTTAAAGCCGCTTATGAAGGAGCGGTGATTGCCACCAGTTATGCCCAGATCCTGTTGGAAAAAGCCATTAAAGATCACGGGGCTGACACCCCGGTAAAATATCCTGACACAGCTTATCGGTTACCGGTTATTACGGCGTTAAGCGGGGAAGAGGTCAATGTGCTGGGAGACCTGCCGCCGATTCTAAACCGGATTCGCACCAGCCATCTGCGGGAAGAGCTCACCTTCGACAACGCCAAAATGGCGGGAGAAGCTACCCATTATGCCGCCGATATCATTGAGGCGCTGCGTTACTTACACGGAGCCAGGCCTGAATCACCCCCCTGGACAGGATTTCTGCCTGACCCTATCCTGCGGAAGTTCGGCGTGCCCCTGGTTGACAACACTATTCCCGGCGTGGCGGTCATCATCGGCAAGGCCCGCAGTTCGAAAGAGGCGGCCAAACTGATCAAAAGCCTGCAGTCCAAAGGCATGATGATCTTTTTGGTCAATGAGATTATCGAACAATTATTGGAAGAAAACGTAAAATTAGGGATTGACTATATCGCCTTCCCCCTGGGTAATTTCACCCAGGCCATTCATGCTGTCAACTTTGCCTATCGGGCCGGTCTGGCCTTTGGCGGCATCAAACCCGGTCAGAGGCAGCAACAGCTGGATTATCAGGCTCGCCGGGTCCTGGCCTTTGTGCTGGCCTTGGGCGAATTGGATGAAGTGCGGGTCGCCGCTGAACTGGGCGCTATCGGCATGGGCTTCCCGGTGATCACCGACCAGGTGGTGGAAGAAATTCCTGACTGGTTTGTTTCCGAGCCGGACTATGACAAAATGGTCAAGCTGGCGCTGGAACTCAGAGGCATTAAGATTAAAATCGTCGATATCCCGGTGCCGATTACTGTCGGACCGGCCTTTGAAGGCGAAACCATTCGCCGGGCCGATACCTATCTGGAATTTGGCGGCGGCAAGACGACCGCCTTTGAGCTGGTACGGATGGTGGGACCGGATGACATAGAAGACGGCAAAATCACCGTGATTGGACCGGAAATCACCGATGTCAAGGAAGGAGACCGCCTGCCCCTGGGGATCATGGTGAATATCTATGGCCGGAAAATGCAGGAAGATTTTGAAGGGGTGCTGGAACGCCGCATCCATTATTTCGTAAACTATGGCGAAGGGCTTTGGCACGTGGCTCAAAGGGATCTGGCCTGGGTCCGCATAGGAAAGAACGCCGCTGCCGCCGGTCTTAAGATCCGCGATATCGGCGAGATCCTGATTGCCAAGTTTAAATCGGATTACCCGGCCATTGTGGACCGGGTCCAGGTGACCATCTATACTGATCAGGCCAAGGTAGACGAAAATATCAAGATCGCCCGGGAAAAATACGCCGCCCGGGATGCCCGCCTGAAAGGACTGACCGACGAATCGGTGGATACCTTCTACTCCTGCATCCTCTGCCAGTCCTTTGCTCCCAACCACGTCTGTATCGTGACGCCTGAGAGGGTGGGACTGTGCGGCGCGGTCAGCTGGCTGGATGCCAAGGCATCCAACGAAATCACTCCTACCGGCCCCAATCAGCCTATTGCCAAGGGAACCTGCCTGGATGAGGTCAAAGGTATGTGGCAGAACGTGAATGAATATCTCTACAACAATTCTCATCACACCCTGGAAGAAGTGAATTTATATACTCTCCTGGACCGCCCCATGACTTCCTGCGGTTGTTTTGAGGCCATTATGGCTATCCTGCCGGAAGCTAACGGCATCATGATCACCACCCGGGAATTTGGCGGCGACACTCCCTGCGGCATGTCTTTCTCGACACTGGCCGGCTCGGTGGGCGGCGGATTGCAGTCGCCTGGTTTTATGGGCATCGGACGCCGCTATATTGTCAGCAATAAGTTTATTCCGGCTGACGGCGGCCTGGGCCGTATTGTCTGGATGCCCAAGGAACTGAAGGAATATCTCCGGGCCGATTTCATCGAACAAGCCAAAAAGCAAGGATTGGGCGAAGACTTCCTCGACAAGATCGCCGACGAAAGCATCGGTACTGCCATTGATGAGGTGTTGCCTTTCCTGGAAGAAAAAGGGCACCCGGCGTTGACTATGGACCCGCTCATGTAACGGGGCCTGTTGAAAAAGGCCCATCTGCGTTGTTGCTCCTGCGGGCGCGCGCTTGCCGTACCCTCCCAAACGTACTGTCTGCGCGCGCGTCCTCGTCGCGCCTAGAATCTGGACCTTTTTGAACAGGCCCAGATTCGGAGGCTGTAGATGAGTTCGCACAGGGTAATTCAGTTATTGAAATGAAAGGGGATAACAGTATGGCTTTAACGGGATTAGATATTTTTAAACAACTGCCAAAGAAAAACTGCAAGGAGTGCGGCGCAGCTACTTGCATGGCTTTTGCCATGGCGCTGGCTGCCGCCAAAACATCCCTGGATCTTTGTCCCTACGTATCTGAAGAAGCGAAAGAAAATCTGGGCGCCGCTTCGGCGCCGCCTATTCGGCTGGTGACAGTGGGCAGTGGCGAGCATGCCCTGGCCCTGGGGGATGAGACAGTGATCTTCCGCCATGATAAAACCTTTTTCCATCCCACAGGTCTGGCTATCAGCGTAAACGATACCCTTCCCTTGGACCAGTTGGCCGCTAAGATAGGAAAAATCAACGATCTCAAGGTAGAAAGGGTCGGTCAGCAACTGAGCGTCAATTTGATCGCCGTTATTGATGCCTCCCATGACCCGGCCAATTATAAAACCTTCGTGGCGCAGGTGGCGGAGAAAACCGCGCTGCCTCTGATTCTGGTCAGCGATAATCCGGCGGCCTTTGAAGCGGCCCTGCCGGGAGTAGCTGTTAAGAAACCGCTGATTTACGCTGCTGCGGCCGATAACTATCAGGCCATGGCGGAACTGGCCAAGACCCACAACTGCCCGCTGGCCGTTAAGGGAAAAAATCTGGCGGACACAGCGGAACTGGTGGAAAAAATTGCTCCCCTGTATAAAGAACTGGTCATTGATACCGGCAGCCGGAGCACCTCCCAGGTACTGGCCGATCAAACCCAGATCCGTCGCCTGGCCGTCAAAAAGAAGTTCCGGCCTTTCGGCTATCCTACGATTACCTTTACTGCCCCGGAAGACCCCCGGGAGGAAGTCATTCAGGCCAGCGTCTATGTGGCTAAATTCGCCGGCATTATCGTCATGAAGGCTGACGAAAAGTCCCAAATCCTGCCTCTTTTGGCCTGGCGGCAGAATGTGTTTACCGACCCGCAAAAACCCATTGCGGTGGAGGCGAAGATCTATGAAATCGGTGCCGTCACTCCTGCCTCGCCGGTTTATGTCTGCACCAACTTTGCTTTGACCTATTTCGCAGTTGAAGGCGAAGTGGCTGCCAGCAAGATCCCCGGTTATATCCTACCGGTGGATACCGACGGTACGTCGGTGCTCACATCCTGGGCCTCGGGCAAATTCAGCGCCGATTCCATCGCCGATTTTCTGGAAAGTTCCGGCATCAAGAGCAAAATTGATCATACCACCTGCGTGATCCCCGGCCATACCGCCGTACTCAGCGGAAAACTGAAGGAAAAATCCGGCTGGAATGTGCTGGTGGGGCCTCAGGAAGCTGCCGGCATACCGACTTTCGCTAAGGCGCGCTTTGCCTGATATAACATATGTGAGGGTGGCTGCTATGCAACAATGCACCGTACTGTTTCAGCCTGACAACATCCGGTTAGAAGTGGATAAAGGAACGGATCTCCTGACAGCGGCCCGCCAGGCTGGCATTGAAATGAAAGCCAGCTGCGGCGGCAAAGGCAGCTGCGGTAAATGCCGGGTAAAGGTGGTCAAAGGTTCGGTAGATTACCAGGACCAGCCGACTCAGGACGGATGGGTGGCTGCCTGCCAGACACTGGTACTGGATGATCCGGTGGTGGAAATACCGGCTTCTTCCCGGCTAAACGGACATCAGGTATTGCTGGCCGGTGCGCCGGCATTGCCAGCCTCATTTCCTCTTAAACCTCTGTGCCGGACCGTTAGGCTGGAGGTTGTTCCTCCCAGCCTGACTGATCCCGGCAATGACCTGGACCGGCTTTGCCTGGCCTTTGCCAGAGCCACCGGCTTGCAGCTGGCCGGGCTGGAACTGGAGCAGATCCGTTCCCTGCCGGACCTGTTGCGGCGCAATAACTGGCGTCTGGACCTGACTTACGGGATCGTTGGCGATTCTGCCCGGCTGATCGGCCTGGAGGTTCCCGCCGGTGATGCTGCCCCCGGCTCCTGGGGAATCGCCGTGGATGTGGGAACCACCACGGTGGCGGTTTATCTGGTAGATTTAGCTTCCGGCACTGTTGCCGGCCAGGCGGGAACCCACAACAAACAAGCTCAGTTCGGCGATGATGTGATCAGCCGTATCATCTACGCCGATGAGCAGGAAAATGGACTGGCGGACCTACAGCAGGCCGTGCTGGACACCATGAACGGTTTGATTCAAGACCTAATCAGCCGCCAGGGGATTCAGTCCAGAGAGATCAAGGCGGTTACCGTGGCGGCGAACACCACCATGACCCATTTGATTTTTGGCATTCAGCCCCGCTATATCCGGCTGGAGCCTTATGTGCCGGCAGTCAGCAGCTTTCCTGTCCTAATAGCGGGGGAACTGGGGCTGACGGTTCATCCACAGGCCTTGGTTTATGCCTTTCCGGCAGTGGCCAGCTATGTGGGCGGCGATATCGTCGCCGGTTCTCTGATTAATGGCATGACCGAGTCAGAAGCATTAACTCTCTTCCTCGACATCGGCACCAACGGGGAGATGGCACTGGGCAACCAGGACTGGATCGTGACCTGCGCCTGCTCCGCCGGCCCGGCTTTCGAAGGCGCCGGCATCACCGACGGCATGCGAGCCATGCCGGGAGCCATTGAGGGGATTAGCATCGACCCGGCAACTTATGAAGTCACCTGTTTTGCCATTGACGGCGCTAAACCGGTGGGAATCTGCGGCTCCGGCCTCATTAATGCCCTGTCGGCCATGCGCCAGACCGGGATCATTGACCGGGCCGGAAAGATTCAGGATCTGGCCACGCCCCGGCTGCGCCGGTCCGACGGCGGCATGGAGTATGTGCTGGTCTGGGCAGGTGAGACAGCCGGTGGTCGGGATATCGTCATCACTGAGGCTGACGTGAAAAATCTGCTGCGGGCCAAAGGCGCTGTGTATGCCGGCCTGCGCAGCCTGCTCAAGGCGGTGGACCTGGAACTGGACTCCATCGAAAGGATCTGTATTGCCGGCGGATTCGGCAATTGCCTCAATGTGGCGGCGGCCGTAGAGATCGGACTGCTGCCGGATGTTGCGCCGGAAAAATATCATTTCCTCGGCAATACCTCAGTCAAAGGCGCTTATACTGCCTTAGTTTCCTCAGGGGCTGTTGTCGCCGCCGAAGATCTGGCCCGGCGAATGACCTACCTGGAATTATCCCTGGGGAATGGCTTTATGGAAGAATTCATGGCGGCGCTGTTTTTGCCCCATACAGACCTGACTTTGTTTCCGTCTATCGACAAGTAATAGAATCGGGGAGGCAGACATATCATGACACGACAAATTGCAGTAGCCGGCAAGGGCGGCACCGGTAAAACCACGTTTACTTCCTTACTGATCCGCTACCTGATTGAAAAGAAAAAAGGACCTATTTTAGCGGTGGATGCCGATCCCAATGCCAATTTAAACGAAGCTCTGGGATTGAAACTGGGAGAAACCATCTCCGAGGTCATTGCCCGGACCAAATCTGCTGAAGGCCTGCCGGCGGGCATGACCCAGGAAACTTTTATCCAGTACAAACTGCAGTCAGCTCTGGTCGAGACCAAGGACGTGGATTTACTGGTCATGGGCGGGCCTGACGGGCCAGGATGCTATTGTTTCCCCAATAACATCCTGCGCAAGCACCTGGAGAATTTGAGTGACGGTTATAATTATACCATTATGGACAATGAAGCCGGCATGGAACATATCAGTCGCCGGGTGACCAGCGCTGTGGATATTTTGTTTATTGTCAGCGATACCTCAGCCAGAGGCATCCGCTCGGCGGGCCGGGTCCACAGCCTGGTCCGGAGTTTAAGCTCCCGGATCAAGGAGATCTATCTCATCGTGACCAAGAACCAGACCGGGGACCTGGAAGCCTTACAGGCGGAAATCGCCGCCACCGGTCTGACTCTCATCGGAGTGATCCCCTATGACGCCTGCATCGTACGCTATGATCTGGAGAGCAAGCCTTTATTCGACCTGCCGGAGGATTCTCCGGCCGTGACAGCGGTTAATGCCATTTGCGACAAAGTAAATTTATAGGAATAAGTGAGAGAGGAGCATGACTATGGCCCTGCAAATTCTTAAAGAAAGAAATTCAGGAAAAATTACTTCTGTGGTTCTGGGCGCCACCAAAGAACAAGGAGGGACCCGGACCAGCGTAGTGACAGTGGGCGGCGATACAGCCCTGCCCTTTTTGCAATTTGAAGGAGAGTTTCCTTACAAACCGGTGATTGCTATGGAGGTACAAAGCCGGGTGCCGGAACAGTGGAATGAAGTCGTGAAGGCTCCCTTTGCCGATGTGGTGGCCAATCCTGCAGCCTGGGCCAAGAAATGCGTCGAACAATACGGGGCGGAAGTGATCTATCTGAAACTGGCCGGGGCTGACCCGGACCTGGAAAATCACAGTCCCGAGGAATGCGTCAAAATCGTTAAAGACGTGCTGGCGGCAGTGGGCGTACCCCTTATTGTATCAGGCTGCGGCAATGAAGAAAAAGACAATCAGGTCATGCCCTTAGTGGCAGAGGCAACCAGCGGCGAAAACCTGCTTCTCGGCGTGGCGGAGCAGGAAAACTACAAGTCCATAGTGGCGGCGGCTATGGTCCACAAGCATAATGTCATTGCCCTGACTCCCTGCGATATTAATATCTGCAAACAGCTGAACATCCTGATTACCGAAATGGGTCTGCCCCTGGATAAGATCGTGGTTGATCCGGGCGCCGGCGGACTGGGATACGGCATTGAGTATACTTATTCCATTCTGGAACGGGGCCGTCTGGGGGCGCTGCAGGGCGACCGGATGCTGTCCACGCCGATTATCGCCAGCGTGGGCTACGAAGCCTGGAGAGCCAAAGAGGCCAATGCCCCTCACAGCGACTTCCCGGCTTGGGGAGACCAGGCTGAGCGGGGCATCCTCTGGGAAGCTATGACTGCTACCGCTCTTCTGCAAGGCGGCGTTCATATCCTGATTATGCGCCACCCGGAAGCGATTGAGTTAGTGCGGAAAAATATCGCCGAGCTGATGGTGCCGCAGGCAGTATAAGACTTTCGTACAATGAATAAAAGGAGGAGCATATATGATCCTAATTGGTGAGAGAATTAACGGGATGTTTAAGGATATTGGCAAAGCCGTAATCGAATGGGATCCTAAACCGCTGCAGGAATGGGCCCAAAAACAGGAGGCGGCGGGGGCCCACTACCTGGATGTGAACACCGGGCCTAATGCTGAAGATCAGGTGAAAACCCTGCCCTGGATGGCCCAGGCGGTCCAGGAAGTCACTGACCTGCCCCTGTGTCTGGACTGCACTAACTTTGACGCCATTGAAGCCGCCTTGAAAGTCCTCAAGCGACCGGGCATGATCAACTCCTGCAAATGCGAACAGGCGGAAATCGACCGGCTGTTCCCGCTGGCGGTGGAACATAAGGCCGCTCTCATCGGCTTGTGCATGACCAACAAGGGCGTGCCTAAAAGCGCCGAAGACCGGACAGCCTTTGCCATGGAACTGGTGGCCAATGCCGATGCCTACGGTCTGCCTTTTGAAGACCTCTACCTGGACCCCATCTGTCTGCCGGTCAACGTAGGCCAGGAACATGCTATTGAGGTCCTGGAGACCCTGCGCCAGATTAAAACCCTGTCCAATCCGGCGCCTCGGACCACCATCGGTCTGAGCAATGTATCCCAGAAAACCCCTCATCGCCCGCTGATCAACCGTACTTTTGCCGTTATGGCCATGGGCGCCGGTCTGGATTCGGCCATTATGGACGTGATGGATGACCCGATGGTGGATGCTATTGCCACGGCCCGGCTGATCCTCAATAAAGACATCTACTGCGATTCCTACCAAAAGGTATTCCGGCAGCATTCCGCTCATTGATTTTGATAAGAAGAACGAGGGAAGGATAAAATCATGTGCGAATCCAACGCCTATCTGTATGAAAACGGCAAAGAAAAATTGATCATGGAAGATGTGCTTTATGTGGTTCCTACCGGAACAGAAGTGCATTTGCGGAATATTTTCGGCCAGCAGAAAATCGTTAAAGGTAAAATTAAAGAGTTACTGCTGGTGGATCATCGGATTATTCTCGAAGGAAACGAGTAAAATCAGCTGATTGGCAGTCATCAGCGGGAGCCGGAACAAACGGCTTTCGCAGGACTGCCAATCGGCGCTTGGCGATTCAGCCGACTGATCAATCAATATGAGGGGAGGCCATAGGGTGGACAACAAATTAAATGCGTTTGTCACGGCTGATCCTGCAAAATGTATCGGCTGCCGGGTTTGCGAGCTAGCCTGCTCGGTAGCTCATTCCGATCAATCGGGGGCCACGGTCGGAACGCTGACGGCGCCGGTCATTCCCAGATTGTACCTGGTTAAGACACCGGAAGTGACCGTGCCGGTCCAATGCCGTCACTGTGAAGATGCTCCCTGCGCCAATGCCTGTCCGGTGGCGGCGATTACTCAGACCCATCACACCATTCTGATCGACGCCGATACCTGTATCGGCTGCAAGACCTGCATGCTGGCTTGCCCCTTTGGGGCGATTGATCTGGTGCCTGTGTATCGCGGCGGCAAGCCGGTCAGTCAGAGTGCCCTGAAGGTGGAAAGTCAGGCCGGTCTTCGGGACAAAGAATGGATTGTGGCCAATAAATGCGACCTGTGCCATGATCGCGACGGCGGGCTGGCTTGCGTGGAAGCCTGTCCGGAGAAGGCTCTGACGGTGATTTATCCGCCAAAAGACCAAAAAAGGCGCAACCGGGAAGCGGCTCTCAATCTGCTGCATTCCATGAAAAGTTTTATGGGAGGCTGACAATATGGCGGTAGTCCCATTCATTCACATTGACCGGGAACTTTGTACCGGCTGCCGGCGTTGTGTCCAGGTCTGTCCGGTTGATGCCATTGAAGGCGAAAAAGGCCAGCCCCATACGATCAGCCGGGAACGATGTATTGTCTGTGGCCAGTGCGTTCAGATCTGCAGCGCTTATGCTTCTATTTTTGACGAAGAGATTGCGCCCCGGGAGCAAAAACTGGCCGAACGCGGGTTGCTGCCATCAGTGCGGGAACCCTTATTTGCGGCCTATAACCGGGGGGATGCGCCCCGGGTGAAAGCGGCTCTGGCTGATCCCGGCCTGTTTAAGATCGTTCAGTGCGCGCCGGCAGTGCGGGTGGCTATTGCCGAAGAGTTCGGCCTGCCTCTGGGCAGCCTGACTCCCGGTAAAATGGCGGCGGCCTTAAAAACAGCCGGTTTTGACCGGATTTATGACACAAACTTTGCGGCTGACCTGACAATCATGGAAGAGAGCTCCGAACTGGTGCAGCGGCTGACTCAGGGCGGCAGAATGCCCATGTTTACCTCCTGCTGTCCTGCCTGGGTGAAATATGTGGAAGATACCTATCCCGAACTCATTCCCCATCTCTCCAGCTGCAAGTCGCCGCAGCAGATGGCGGGGGCCCTGTTTAAAACCTTCGGCGCCAAGCTGGACGAAGTGGAGCCGGCCAGGGTCTACAGCCTGTCGGTGATGCCCTGTACCTGTAAAAAATTTGAGTGTGAACGGCCGGAAATGGCGGCTAGCGGTTACCATGACGTGGATGCCGTACTGACCACCCGGGAATTGGCCCAGCTGTTGAAGGATGCCGGCATTGATTTTGACAAGTTGACGGAAGCCGAATTCGATAAGCCCTTAGGGACTTATACCGGCGCCGGCGCCATTTTCGGCGTTACCGGCGGCGTCATGGAAGCTGCCTTGAGGACCGCTTACGAATGGGTCACGGGTCAGTCCTTGCCTGAACTGGATTTTACAACCGTCCGCGGCGGGGAAGGAGTCAGAAAAGCGGCTGTGAAGCTGGGGGACTTGGAACTGAAAGTAGTCGTTGTGGCCGGACTAAAACATGTCCGGGAACTTTTGGAACAGGTCAAGGCCGGCAAGGCGGACTTCCATTTCATAGAGGTTATGACTTGTCCCGTCGGCTGTGTCAGCGGCGGCGGCCAACCCAAGGTACTGATCCCGGGCGACAAGCCTGCTGCCTACGCCGGCCGGAAGGGCAGCATTTATAACCACGATGCGGCGTTATCTCTCAGAAAATCCCATGACAACCCTGAAATTCAAAAGTTATATGAAGCCTTCCTGGGAAAGCCCCTGGGTTCAGAATCGCATCATCTGTTACATACCCATTATACGTCCCGGCGCCAGGAGGAATGAGCGACAATCTAGGTGCGGAGCTTAGGGGGCAAAGTATGAAGCAGCATCTGCTGTCCTTTATCATAGCTGACCAGAGCCGGTGTACCGGCTGTAAGACCTGTGAAGTGGCCTGCCATGCCTGGCATCATCCAGAGGGAAAGACAGCCGGTACGGCAACCGGTCCGGTTTTGCCCAAGATATGGATCAGGCGGACGCAGGCCGGGGGTACAGCGGAATCATGCCGGCAGTGCGAGGGCGCTCCCTGTGCCGGGAGCTGCACCCGGGGAGCCGTACGGTTTTGTGATGGCCGGGTCCGGGTGGATACTGCTTTCTGCCAAAGTTGTCCGGACTGTGTGCTGGCCTGTCCTTTCGGTGCGATTCGGTTGGCGCCGAAGAGGCAGGGAGGAGCAGGCAGTCTGCGCCCGAGCTGGGTTGCTGACAAATGCGACCTTTGCCGGGGACGGGATCAGGGGCCGGTTTGTGTGGAATCCTGCCCGGAAAAGGCGCTGCGTTTGGTTGAACCGCTGCAAGAAAGGCGGGAAAAGAATCTGGAAGCCGCGCGGATCATTAGGGGTCTTTGCCGCGGCAGACGTTAACAAGTCCTGCCAATACCGACAAAGGGGGAATTCGGGTGAATGATTTTCTCGTAGCTGACCCCGATAAATGTATCGGCTGCCGGACCTGTGAAATTGCCTGCGCCCTGGCCCATGCAGCTAAGGATGCCCTTATCGCCGGGACCCTGGACCAGGACTTCCATCCGCGGCTCAAGGTGGTTAAAATTGCGGCCGTCACAGTCCCGGTCCAATGCCGCCAGTGTGAGGACGCTCCCTGCGCCAACGTTTGCCCCACAGGCGCGATCATTAATAAACATCACAGCATTCAGGTCAAAGGAGAGGCCTGTATTGGCTGCAAGAGCTGCCTGTTGGCCTGTCCCTTCGGCGTCATGGAGCTGGCGCCCCAGGTGATGCAGGGCGAAACAGTGCTGCAGGAGGGCCTGAAAGTGGTAGATGCCGCCGGTGGCCGTTCCAAAGAAAAACTGGTAGCCTATAAATGCGATTTATGCCGGGAGCGGCCCGAAGGCCCGGCCTGCGCCGGCGTCTGTCCCACCCAAGCATTTAAACCCGTCGCCGGCCAGACATTATCTCTATATGCCAAGCAAAGAAGAAAGGCCTGTGCAGTCGAATTGTCGCGCCTGCCGCCGCAGGCGGCGGAGCATGCACCGGCGCCAGGGAGGTTGAGTTGATGGCTAGCAAAGTACTGACAGTCTGTCCCTATTGCGGGGCTGGCTGTAAAATCTACTTAACAGTGGACAACGGGGCGATCACCGGCGCCGAACCGGCTCCCGGCCGCACAAATGAAAGCACTTTGTGCCTGAAAGGGCGTTACGGCTGGGATTTTTTGAATGACACCAGGCGGCTGACTTCCCGGCTGACTAAGCCTCTGCTGAAGAAAAATGGCGACTTTGTGCCGGTATCCTGGCAGGAAGCCATTGGCTTCGTGGCCGGCAAACTGCAGGAAATCAAGGCAAAATACGGTCCTGACGCGATTATGGCCACTGGATCGGCCAGGGGGCCGGGCAATGAGGCCAACTATTGCATGCAGAAATTTGTTCGGGCAGTGATCGGCACCAATAATATTGATCACTGCGCCCGTGTCTGACACGCTCCCTCTGTGGCCGGTCTGGCCTACACACTGGGAAACGGGGCGATGTCCAATTCGATTCCGGAAATAGAAGATACCAAGTGCGTATTTGTCTTTGGCTATAATGCCGCCGATTCTCACCCGATTGTGGCCCGCCGCATCGTGAACGCCAAGCAGAAAGGCGCCAAAATCGTGGTGACGGATCCCCGGCTTACCGAGTCGGCGCGGATTGCCGACCTGTGGCTGCCCATCAAAAACGGCACCAATATGGCCCTGGTCAATGCCTTTGGCCATGTTCTCGTCGAGGAAGGGCTCTATAATCAGGACTATGTCGAAAAATACACCGAAGGCTTTGACGAATACCGGACCATGGTAGCAAAATATACACCGGAGTATGCGGCTCAAATTACAGGCATCCCCGCCGGGGATATCCGTAAGGCCATGCGCATCTATGCCGCGGCCTCCAGCGCCTTTATCCTCTACGGCATGGGGGTGACCCATTACGGTCAGGCGGTGGATGTGGTCAAGGGACTGGCGGCCCTGCCGCTGTTAACCGGTAACTTTGGCCGGCCCAATGTGGGAATCGGTCCGGTGCGGGGGCAAAATAACGTGCAGGGAGCCTGCGATCATGGCGCGTTGCCCAACGTCTTCCCAGGCTACCAGCCGGTCACCGACGAAAAGGTCCGTCAGAAATTCGCGGCAGCCTGGGGAGTGGAGGACCTTCCCGCCAAGCCGGGATATCATCTGACGGAAGTGCCCCATTTAGCCAGGGAGGGTAAAATCAAGGCCTACTATATTTTCGGCGAAGATCCGGTGCAGAGTGACCCGGACGCCGCCGCCGTGCGGGAAGCCCTTGACAGTATGGACCTGGTCGTGGTTCAGGATATCTTTATGAATAAGACTGCTTTGCACGCCCATGTGATTTTGCCGGCTACCTCATGGGGCGAACATGAAGGAGTCTACTCTGCTGCTGACCGGGGTTTTCAGCATTTCCACAAGGCTATAGAGCCTAAAGGCGACGTCAAACCTGACTGGGAGATTATTTCCTTAGTAGCTACTGCCATGGGCTATCCTATGAGGTATAATAATACCGAAGAGATCTGGGATGAGATGCGGCATCTGTGTCCCAGCTTCGCTGGCGCCAGCTACAAGCGTCTGGATGAACTGGGAAGCATCCAGTGGCCCTGCCCTTCGGAAGATCATCCGGGAACCCCTTATCTGTACAAGGGCAACCGGTTTGATACCCCCAGCGGCAAAGGCAGGCTGTTCGCCGCTGAATGGCGGCCGCCCCGGGAACTGCCGGATGAAAAGTATCCCCTTATCCTGTCTACTGTCAGGGAGGCCGGCCACTACTCCGCCCGGACCATGACCGGCAACTGCGCCGCTTTGCAGCAGCTGGCCGATGAACCCGGCTATGTGCAAATGAGCCTGGAGGATGCCGGGCGTCTTGCACTGGAGGATCAGGACCTGGTATGGGTATCCTCCCGGCGGGGGAAGGTGATGGCCCGGGTCATGGCCAGTGAGCGGATCAATGCCGGGGCCGTGTACATGACCTATCACTGGTGGGTCGGCGCTTGCAACGAGCTGACCGTTGACCATCTGGACCCCATTTCCAAAACCCCCGAGTACAAGTATTGCGCCGTCAGAGTGGATAAGATCGCTGATCAGCGCTGGGCAGAGCAATATGTTATCGTGGAATACGACAAAATCAAAAAGCAAATGCTGTGTTAGACCCATTTTTTCAAAAGAGGTGACATCATGGAGTTGCAGGAAGCAAAGCAACAGCTGCGTCGGTACATGCGGGAAGAACGCCGTCGCCGCTCGGCCCAGACAGTGGCTGCAGGGAGTGAACAGATAACTGCCTTTTTCTGTTCATGGCCGGTGTATCAAAAGAGCGCAATGGTGATGTTCTATCTGGCCATGCCCGATGAACCTCAAACCGAGCAGATGATTCAGGACGCTCTGGGGCGGCATAAGCGGGTATGTGTACCGCTGCTGGGGGAAAAATACGGGGAAATGACTGCGGCCGAGATCACAGGTCTGGATGATCTGGTGACCGGCAAGCTGGAGCTGAAAATGCCCGACCCGGATAAAGCGCGAATCATATCGCCTGCCGCTATCGACCTGGTCGTGGTGCCGGCTGTGGCCTTTGACCGCAGCGGCAACCGGCTGGGGATGGGGGCCGGCTATTATGACCGCTTTTTACCACAGACCCCGCAGTGCATCCGGCTGGGGCTGGCCTGGCAGTTTCAGTTGGTTGACAGCCTTCCCGCAGAGAAACATGATGTGCGGATGCAATATCTGCTGAACGAAGGCGGCTTTTTGTCCTGTGATTCCCGTGACGGTCAATAAAAAATATTGTCCCTTGAACAAAGCGGCGGAAAAGGCGATAGCGTTTCTGCCGCTTTGTATTTTGTTGTAGACTTGGGAAATGTCACTTTTCAGACTCAGGCCAGTCCAGGCGTCTTGCTGCTTACCTGAAAGTGACTTATTTTTTCCCTATCCCAATAAACTTCGCTTCTCTTTAGGAAAAAGGTCTCAAGGGAAAAGGAGAAAGGTGGATAATTGTCAAAAAAGAAAGAGTTATAGTAGATTTCGGAGTTTAACGAAAGTATGCAGTAAAGGGAGGAATAGGCATGTTTGGAGATCTATTTGGCAAAAAAAATATTGCAGGGCCTTTGGCCAAAATCGACTACACGCAGTTTTTTACAGCTCAACAAATAGACGGAATCGCCGTTGAACAATTGCCCGTGGGCAAACTGCATCTTGCTTCCGGCAAAATTGTCGCGGCTGACCCGCTGGTCTATTTAAGCGTGAGCCTGCCCTTTATCAAGACAGTAAAACCCGGCGACTACGATGTGATCGTCAGTGTGGCGTCAACGGAAGATATGGGAGAACGCTATGCCGCCGTAATGGTCAAATTCTCCGATCAACTGCCAGTAAAATGGGAAATGGCCCTGACGGATGAAAATGATATCAATGACTTAAAACATGAGGACGATTATTTCGGTTTTCCCGTTGACGCCGGCTTAGGCTGCTTTTGCGATTCCAGAGCCCAGGAAGCCTATATTCAGTTTGTCAGGGAATTCTATGCCTCTCATCCCCAGGACAACATCTATGATGATTTTTTTGATCCGGCCTTTAAGGCCAACGCCAAAGACCCGTCCGATCCCCATGATATTGGAGACTGGCTGAACTTTGCAGTGCCAGGCGCCGAAAATCAAAAGCACAATGTGGTCATGTTCCACTCCGGTTTCGGGGACGGTTATTATCCCTGCTACTGGGGAATCGACGCCCAGGGTGAGATATGCAGCCTAGTGGTTGATTTTATGGTGTTTGGCTCGCCCCCAGCTGATCCTATCAAGTAACTTTTATATACCTGCACATTGCAGTTGCTGTTAAAGGAGTATTTAACTGACATTAAATGCTCCTTTAATTTATTTGCCGACAGCTTAAAACGCTAGTCTCTAGGGAATTAATTGTGTAATATAGAGATATAGAAGATAGAATCGGTAGGCAGTATTGCCCATACCCCGGTTGCTGTTAAGAGTACGGCAAAATCCAGCGATGAAAAAGGATGAAGTATGACAACGACAGGCAACCAATCCATACAAGCAATAAAGGTTTCCGTCCGTACCCTGGTGGAATTCATTCTGCGCTCCGGGGATTTGACCTCCGGCTTTGCCGGCGGGTCCCGGGCACTGGAAGGAATTAAGGCCCACAAAAGGGTACAGAAAGACCAGCCGGAAGAATACCGCCAAGAGGTAAGCCTGTCGTTTCGCCGGGAAGCTGACGGTTTGGTTCTGGAAATTAGCGGCCGGGCTGACGGGATTATCACCGGCCGGGACGGCGTGACGGTGGATGAGATTAAAAGCACAGCCAGAGAACTGGGGGAAATCCGGGAAGAGGACAATCCGCTGTATTGGGCTCAGGCCAAGTGCTACGCCTATATCTACGCTGCCCAGAACAGCCTGGAAATCATTCGGGTACAGCTTACCTACAGCCACATTGAGACCAGGGAAATCCTCCAGTTCCGGCAGGAGTTCACTTTTGAACAGCTGAAATTATTTTTTGAGGATCTTTCTGACCGTTATCTTGCTTGGGCCAGAACCCTTGAGGCGCATCAAAGCCAGCGGAATAAGACCAGCCGCAGCCTGGATTTCCCCTATTCATCCTATCGTAAAGGCCAGCGCGAGCTGGCTGTGGCCGTCTATAAGACCATCCTGGGAGGCCGAAAGCTGTTCGCTCAGGCACCCACCGGCACCGGCAAGACCCTGGCGGCACTGTTTCCGGCTGTTAAGGCTTTGGGGGAAGGGCAGATTGAAAAGATCTTTTACCTGACGGCTAAAACCGTCACTCAGGAAGTGGCGGTACAAGGGCTGGCTAAACTTAAGGACAGAGGACTGGTTCTAAAATCTTTGTGCCTTACCGCTAAAGACAAGATCTGCTTTACCCCCGGCGCAGGCTGCAACGGGGATGAATGCGAGTATGCCGCCGGCCATTTTGACCGGGTCAACCAGGCTCTTGAGGCTATTTTCCCTTTACAGGAATTTTCCCGTCAGGCTATTGAGGCCTGCGCCAGGCAGCACCGGGTCTGCCCCTTTGAGCTGTCGCTTGATCTGGCTCTGTGGGCTGACTGCATTATCTGCGATTATAATTATGTCTTTGACCCCCGGGTGTCCCTGAAACGGTTTTTTAGTGAAACCGGCGGCAGCTATTGCTTTTTAGCGGATGAAGCCCACAACCTGCCCGAACGGGCCAGAGAAATGTTCTCGGCCTGTCTGGACAAAGGATCAGTGCTGGAAATGAAACGGCTGGTCCAAAGTGACAATCCTTCCCTGTCTAAAGCCCTTCAGGGGGTGAACAACTGTTTTATCGATTTAAGGAAACGCTGTGAAGCGCAGGGGGCGGACTCTCTGGTTCAGCCGGATTTTCCCCCGGATCTTCTGACCCCTTTATGGCGGGTGGTGCAAAAGACCGATGAATGGCTGGTCCGCAACCAATCGGCGCCATACCGGGAAAAACTGTTGGAGCTGTATTTCGCCATAACCTGGTTTCTGCGGGTTACCGATCTCTATGATAAGCGGTATGTGACCTATATCGAAAAAAAAGGCGCCGATTTATCCCTGAAATTATTTTGCATCGATCCGTCCCATTTGCTGCGGCAGGCTCTGCTTCAAGGAAGAGCGGCAGTCTACTTCTCCGCCACATTGACCCCCTTGGATTATTTCTTTACTACTCTGGGCGGGGACCCGGACGATTACCGGATCAAAGCCGGCTCCCCCTTTCCCCGGGAAAACCTGATGGTTATGGTGGCCGACCGGATTCAGACCACCTTCAAAGCCCGTGAGTTCACCTATGACGGAGTAACCGGCCTGATCGCCGCTCTGACGGGCCAAAAACAGGGCAATTACCTGGTGTACTTTCCTTCCTATCAATATATGAATGAAATCGCCGCCCGCTTTGCCGCTCAATACCCTTCTGTTCGGACTATCCTCCAGGAAGCGGGGATGCCGGAGTCGGAACGGGAGCAATATCTGGCGCAATTTGTGCCGGATCAGTCCGAAACCCTGATAGGATTCGCCGTTATGGGCGGGATTTTCGGCGAAGGTATCGACCTGACGGGAGAACGCCTGTCCGGAACAATAATTGTAGGCGTAGGCCTGCCCCAGGTCTGCCTGGAACGGGAGATTATCAGAAGTTACTATCAGAGCCAAAATAGTCAGGGTTTTGACTACGCCTACACCTATCCGGGCATGAACAAAGTCATGCAGGCGGCGGGACGGGTAATTCGCACCGATACCGACAAAGGTGTGGTGCTGCTGGTGGACGAGAGATTTCAGCGCGGCATCTACCGGACCCTGCTGCCGGAATGGTGGAAGCCTGTGGCCAGAGTGGGGGGCGCTTCGGAAGTGGTCAGCCGGGCCAGGGAGTTTTGGCGAAGAGAATGACGTTTTTAGACTGATCATTTTTGGGGAGGATTTTATGGGAAAGACACTTATTTTTACCTTTATACTATTAGCTGCTGTTTTGCTTTTCGTTGCTCTGGCCGGCTGCGGCAGGACAGGAGCGAACCGGGAGGATGTCAATGTCTCCATTCATACTGCCTTGGAACTGTGGCAAAACAAAGAGGCGGCCATTATTGATATACGGACTCCGGAGGAATACCGGGATGGCCACATTCCGGAGGTTCCCCTCATTCCGTTGGATCAGTTAGAGAGCCGTTTGCGTGAAATCCCCAAGGATAAAAAAGTACTGTTGATCTGCCGCAGCGGCAATCGCAGCAGTCAGGGCACAAAGCTTTTGCGCGCCAAAGGCTTCAGCAATGTGTACAATATCACCGGTGGAATGAATTCCTGGCGCGGACCGGTCGTAAAATAGCCGAACAGAACTGAACGGGATATTGATGCTTTGGCAGCAGGATGCAATAAACCAATGGCGAATTGCCAAATCAATACCATCGTACGGGAGGGTAAAGACATGCATTTTTCGGATGTGGAGCAGGCTTTGACCGGGTTCTTGCGGGAAAGCCCCCTAAATATCGTGCCGGAATTGAGTTCTATGCGCATTTATGACACTCCGCTGATAGGAGTGGCCAGTACCGATGACCTCTTGTTCGGCAGACTGAAGGAGGAAGAGGTCGTCGGTCCGCAGCATCTGTTGCCGCAGGAATGGCTGCCTGCCGGACAGTCGGTTATTTCCTGGTTCCTGCCTTTTAGCCAAAGGGTAAGGACTGCCAACCGGCAAGGGGACCTGCCTGCCGCTGAGTGGCTGTACGCCCGGATCGAAGGGGAAATGATGAACAACGCCCTTCGCCAATTTCTGGTGGAGTGGCTGCAGCAGGAAGGATACCAGGCTGTAGCGCCGGCCCTTGACAGCCGAATGGCTGTGGTCAATCGCCGCAGCAACTGGTCAGAGCGGCATGTGGGCTTTGTAGCCGGTTTAGGCACTTTTAGCCTGAGCCGTTCCTTCATTAGCCAAAAGGGCTCCGCCGGCCGCCTGGGCAGTGTGATTACCAGTCTGAAACTGGAACCCACGCTCCGGGATTACGAGGAGTTTGACGCCAACTGTAGCCACTGTAGCGCCTGTATCCGCCGCTGTCCACCTAAGGCTATTAACAGGAACGGTAAGGATAACGCCATTTGTTCCGATTATGTGGATGCAATGCTGGCCCGCTATAAGCCACGCTACGGCTGCGGCAAATGTCAGACCGGCGTGCCCTGTGAGGACCGGATACCAAAAGAAAGAAGAAATATCTCGAAATAAGAAAAAAAGAATGTTAACAAGACCCGCTTCCAGGCAAGAAAGCGGGTCTTTCCTATGAGTCAGATCTTTTGCGATTCTGATAGAGAAAAAGACAGTACGAATAAATAAGGAAAGGTTATTGCGATGTATGATCACGACTAAAAA